>DAORKJ010000006.1:76463-83429 GCA_035439505.1 Chitinophagales bacterium | reverse complement strand
GTAATTAATTCGAATATACGAAATAATTCTCTGTGAACTTTGCGTGTATTTTCTCTGTATGCTCCGGCGTTACGGCTGTTCAAAAAATAAGTTTAAGCCAATAAAAAAACCCGGACCACATTTTTAATAAATGCAATCCGGGTTAAAATAATTTTTGTAGTTTATTGAATTACTATTTTTTCAGAAATAGTTACACCTTCATTATTTAAAATATTTATCAAATAAAGTCCGGGCGATAAATCATAAGTATCAACCTGATAATAATTGGCACCTGCAGTTAACGACTCCGAAAGTTGTGTGCGAATAACACTTCCTTTTAAATCAGTTAAAGTAACTGCAGCACCGCTTAAATTAAGAGCACTCTGAATATAAAATACATCCTTTGCAGGATTTGGGAACAACGAAATTTGTAGTGCTTCCGGATTATCTTCAATATCAACAGTTTGAGGTAAATTTAATCCTGTAGTATCATCTACAAAAAAATACATCATTACCATCATTTCATCATCGCTGGTTAAACCAAATCCTACAGGTTCAGGTCCATCGTTAATCCATGTTGTTTCGTATATAATACCATCTTCCCATTTAATTGGCAACATACCTTCCCAATAACGAGTTGGCGGATGTTTGTAATCATAAATTTCATCTAAACAACCCGGCACACCATTAGTAGCGCCGCAAGCACCATCAAATATTTGTTCACCTTTTTCATTATCAGGTGTACGTTTATAAATATTAAAATCGGTACCATATTGGTGTGTATGGCTACTCATTGCCCAAACAAATAATTCATCATCGCCATGACCATTCTCAAATGCGCTGGCAACATCCGTTACCGGTTCGCTATTGTTGGGAATATAAAATCCATCGTTAGATAATAATACCGAATACATGGTCTGTATTGCCGTTCCAACCGGTTGCGTATAAATATTTACATATGCTTCGCAGGCAAGTGGTTTATCCGGGGAATAATTAATATAATGTGAATTTAAATTCAACACTGTATTTTCTACCCAGTTAAATGCAGTTCCTTCCGGTAATACAATATTTTGCGGGTACTGATTTGCAGTTACTAAATCAATTCCTGCAAAATCGGGACCATCATGTAAACCGTATGGTGTAAATTCTTCCCAGAATGGTTCAGTGAATCGGTAAGTGATAAAATGGTGGGAGTAATCTCCCATATAAGTATCTACGCGATTAATTTCTAAATCACTTGGAATTTGTGTGAAAAATTTAGTGAAATATTCGTGTTCTTCTTCAGGCCATAAAAAGAACGGACCGAAATGCACTTGAAATCCTTCACCTTCAGCAGGTGGTGCAGGAGGTAGTGGCACACTTTGAATACCACCATTATCATAAAACTCATTGATTAATGGAATATCAACCGCAAAATCACTTTCAAAAGCACCATACATAATCCATTGACGAATTAATTCAATATCCTTATTATTTAACGGAGCAGCACCCTGTGGGCATGCTTCACCTTCACCGGCTTCGAGATTTACATCCCAGGCTAAGCCGTTATTAACTTTACTGAACAAAAAACTTTTATAAGGTTCACCGGGAAATACACGTTTGTAACCTTTCGATGCTGAAGTCGCATTTGTTGGTGTAAGGTCATATAAGTTATCATACACCTCACCAATTGATGCACTTAAATCCAAACCGCTGGTATGCCCGGCAACGTGACAACTGCCGCAATTAGTTTGCAAAACAGCATATACCGATTCCCAGGTAGATTGTGCAAATGCAGAAGTAAATACTGATAAACCAAAAAATAATAATAAGATTCTTTTCATAAAATGCCTTTGAGCTAACGAAATTAAGGAATTTACCTCTAGCTTAAGGCATTTCAATAAAAAATCTCACTGTTTAAGCATTTGTTTAACATAACCATAACATGGTTAAATGTTAATTCACCAGCATAAAAATGGTAGCAGCTATTGTGCTAAACCATTCATTATTAATAACTTACATGTGTTTCGACAAAAATGCTCTAAACTCATGAGTCAGGTCTTCAAATATATGCCTGTGTGTATCCACTCTGTCGCGTAAGCCTGTTTCATCAGCAATAGCCACGTGCATGGCAGCTGGGTTATTGGCTGCTAAGTCGCTGTAAGATTTTTCTACTTTATGCAAATCGTGCATCAGTTCATCACAAGCCTCATTCTGACGGATAAACTGGTTTTGAAAATGTTCGGTATGGGCCATTACTTCACGTCCGGTGTTTTTGCTAATGATTTCTTCGAGACGCAAATTGTGCACTTTGAGTTCGTCTTTCACATAACTCACATAACTCATCCAGGCTTTCACTTCAGGGTGAAGATCGCCGATATGTTTTTTGGTATTCATAACGTTTAAGTTTTATATTCAAAGATGGGCTTTAGCCATTACCCTTCAGATAATAGAAATCAGCAACAAGTACAACATTTATCACCATTTCGATTTAGCAGCCGAGCACTATTTCAAAATTACTTTTTGCCATCTTTAGTGTAGTCGAGCAAAAACTTCCTAAACTCCTTGCTAATAGTAGCATATTTTAATATCAAATACCGCAGCACATGCGGTGGCAGATAACTGATATTTTCTTTTATTTCTTCGTAACCGGTAGCATCGGTTTTTTTGAGTTTATGTGCTTCGTTGCGGATATAATACAACACCGCAATTACATGTTTACATGGATCCTCCGCATCACTGCAATTACATTCATGCCTTAATACAGAGTCATTCGTAATATTCAACTGCACCACATGGTCGTCGTAACCCTGCACTACCGCCATCCATTCAATACCATTAATATTAAACACCGATTTTACCCGGCCTTCGCAATAATAATCGTAACCGCGCAGACGGGTTTTTTCGTTTGTTTCTGATTCTAAATGTTGCAGATGTATTGGCACAAGTGCAAAATTACATCAACGAGCAGGTAACTTATAATTGAAAATAGGTATTTTTAACTATAAATTCTAATCCAGTGTAAATAATAAAAGTTGTATGAAGCCCCAATTCCCATATAAAAAGCTTGCCGGTTATTCGATATTTGCTACTGCATTCTTGTCAACAAAAAGTAGTGAATCCCAAATAGTTTATACCGATATTGATGATGTTACCTTATCAGCAGATAATGAATTTTATAATATAGATTTAGATTACGACGGATTATATGATTTTAAATTACAAAAAATTAGCGGTTCATTTTATTCCTATTGGAGTGAACACCTCTCCTATGCAGATTATATTTTTATAGCTCCCTTGCAAAGCGGCAATAAAATAGCAGGATTAAAAAGTGTTATTGACCCATCCTATGGCGGATTTACACAATATTTTCCCTTTGCACTTAACAGTGGCGCTTTAATTAATGAAGATTTGACTTTTCAGAATAATAATTTTGAAATTTTAGCCTATAAAATAAGAAATGACGATGGCGGTGGTGGTCCAAGCGGAGGAGAATGGTTCTATAATAACGCAGACCAATATTTGGGGGTTATGTTTGTTGACACCTTGGATTGTAAACACTATGGATGGATAAGATGTGAAGCATTTGGTGGTGCAGATTCAATAGTTATTAAAGAATTTGCATGTGTTATTCCATGTGAACTCGGAGTTTACGCGGGCACATACCTTACTGACACCTCTGACATTGCCATAAACAGTCTGCAAAATTTTAAACCAACTATTTATAATTATAGTAATGTTTTAACAATAAATATTAATGCTAATCTTGTTGGCAGTAACTATACAATTACATCAGCAGATGGCAAATTGATTGGTTCAGGAAATTTAAATCAATCAAATAACACGATTAACTTAACTTGTGCTCCGGGCATTTTTATTGTTACAGTAAAAAATGCAGGTAGTAGTTATTCGCAAAAAATAATCGTTCATTAATCTTTTCTTTTATAAATAAATACCATAATTAAATTCTTTACATGAGTAATATCTCAAGGAATTGATGCTTGTAATTGAAAACATGTATTTTTAAACACAGGAATTTTATACCTATGTCAAAACGAAATTTAGCAATCCTAATATTGATTGCAGGAATAGTGCTGCTATTATTGGCAATTCTTAGAATTGTGAACTTTCTTCGAATATTAAAGAAGTTAAACACACCTGACCCTACAGCAATTTCAATGGACGTAGTTGGTATAGTTTCATTATGTCTGTATTTTATTTTAGGGATAATATTTATAGTTATGGGAATTACAAAATTGAAGCAATTAAAAACATTCAAATGAACTTATCCAAAGCGACTTTACAGCTTTAAAAAATTACGAACAACCACTTCTCCTTCAATTAACAACTGCATAACATAACAACCGGGCTTAAGTGCCGAAATTGATATTTGATGAAAATCTGTTGCTTCATTTAATGTTATCAGTTTTGTCCCGGTAATAGTATAAATACTTATTGATGAAATTATTTTATCGGAATTAATTTGTAACACCTGTGATGCCGGGTTGGGGTAAATTGCAACTTTTACCAAATCATGCTGATGTTCATTAATACTCACAAATTTGCTGCAATCACTCAATTCATTATCAATAAAATAATGTGTTTCCAGGTAGGCCCTTAAAACCGAAACTATACTGTCTGCAAATTTTTCCCGGTTTTCTGAATTATCTCTAACACCGGTATAATTACATTCAATTTGAAACCCATCAATTGTTCCACCCGAATACGATGAACGCTCAACCGTATTATATCCACCGCTGTAATAATTATCGCCTGTCAAAGGAAATGGGTCTGCAGCAGAAGGCACCGATGCATATCCTGCTTCCTCCATTAAAGTGCCAAAACTAATTGCACCTCTTAATAATTCAGCATGCGTGAAACCTGATGCATTTGTTTCTACTAAATGTTGAATGCTGCTATAATTAATATAAGTAGTTGTATTTAATTCCGTATCGCTTAATTGCAACTCATCATCATATAATAAATAACCAATTTCTAATCGCTGCTTAGGATTGCCATGACCATGTAAATCGATGTACAATCCTTTTGCATATTGTTCCATCACAGTATTTTCGGCAATATCAAGAAAGTCGTTAAAATCGTTCCATGCTTGTTTGGCTGAATCATTTCCACAAGCACCTTCCGCTAAATTTCTGTTGGCATCCAGTTTTTTTCTATCTAATAAATTAATTACCACATGCGCATAACAACCAAATTCAGCATATATCGAATTTTGAATATCGCGAATTAATTCTTGCGTATACGCATCTGTTGCATACACCGCATCAAAACAAGTTCTGTTTGGAATAACCTCCGGCTCCAGATAACCGCCATGTGGTGCACTAATAATTATTGGTAGTGAACCGGGAATGTATTCCGTATAACCATGTGCCCCAAAATAAGATACACCGGGTGTGTAAGTTTGTGCAGCAACCCATTGTTTACAACAAAGCAGTATTATAAATGGAAAAATACTAGCGATTAATTTCAGTTTCATTTGCATGTTATTGGTGTTGGCAAAATAAAAACAAACTTAACTGCAATATCCAATACGTTAAGTAATTAATATAAAAATTAATACGCCATCAACTCCATCAATTTTTCCTTCAACCTGCTATTGGCCAGAAAATTTTGCTCCAGTTCAATACTAAATGGAATAGGCGTATCTAAACTCGCACAACGTTTAACCGGTGCGTCTAAATATTGGAATAAATTTTCGGAAATATATGCAGCAATTTCTCCCCCAATACCACCAATCAAGGTATCTTCATGTAATACCAATACTTTACCGGTATTTTTAACTGTTGCTTGTATAGCATCATAATCCAGCGGCAACAAGGTGCGTAAATCTAAAATATCAGCATCAATATTATTTTCAGCACATACTTTTTTCGCCCAATGCACGCCCATACCATAAGTAATTACTGACACCTCATTTCCTGATGTCACCAATTTTGCTTTCCCAATAGGTTCGGTATAATAATTATCAGCAATATCTTCTGTAATGCTGCGATATAATCCTTTATGTTCAAAAAACATTACTGGATTCGGGTCTTCAATAGAAGATAATAATAACCCTTTTGCATCATGTGCATTACTTGGATACACCACTTTTAATCCAGGTGTATGAAAAAACCACGCTTCATTGCTTTGTGAGTGAAACGGACCTGCACCAACACCGGCACCGGTTGGCATGCGCACCACCGAGTTTATATTTTGACCCCAGCGATAATACATTTTTGCCATATTGTTTACAATCGGATTAAATCCACTCGTCACAAAATCGGCAAACTGCATTTCAATTACCGTTTTCATTTTTTTAATCGACATACCACATCCTGCACCTAAAATGGCCGATTCACAAATTGGTGTATTGCGAATGCGCTCTTTGCCAAATTTATCTACAAATCCTTCAGTCACTTTAAATGCACCACCGTACTCTGCAATATCCTGACCCATAATTACTAACTCAGGATATTTTTCCATTGCTAAACTCAACGCATCACTTATCGCATTAATAAATTTTTTCGAAGATGTTTTTCCCGATGCAATAACTTGTTGTTGTGCAAACGGTGCATACACATCTTGCACTTCTTCATTGGTATCAGGTGTAATATCCGGTTCGTTAAAACCAATTTCTAACCCGTACTCAATTTCGTGTTTTATTTCTTCTCTGAATAAATTATTTACTTCATCATTTAAAATACCTGATTCACGCAAATACATTTCATAATTTACGACAGGATCTTTTTTGCCCCACATGTCAAACAATTCTTTGGGCACATATTTTACACCACTTGCTTCTTCGTGACCGCGCATTCTAAATGTCATACACTCCAGCAATACCGGTTTGTTTTCTGTTATACAATAATGCCTGCATTCATTTAATACATGCACCATTTCCAAATAATTATTGCCATCTACCGTAAGCGATTTCATACCATAACCAATGCCTTTATCTGCAATTTTTTCGCATTTAAATTGTTCATTGGTTGGTGTCGATAAACC
>DAORKJ010000006.1:61312-76363 GCA_035439505.1 Chitinophagales bacterium | reverse complement strand
TGAAAACTGCGCTCGCGACCTTTACTAAATCCGCTTTTTTTGCCTTGCCATTGATTAAACAATTTGCCAAAAGGAATGCCTCGACCGGTAAATACACCCAAATTGCGATGCATCGGCAAAATATATTCGTCCGCTTCCAACACATAAGGCACGGCACAGGCAATCGCCTCTTGTCCAATGCCGCTAAACCACTTACTCACCTTGCCCTGACGCAATAAATTGAGCATTTTTTCCTCAATCATGCGCGGTTTCAAAATCCGCTTATATAAATCGAGCAACTGTTCGTTACTCAAATTTTTTCTATCGTATTGCATTACGCGACTAAAATGTTGTACATCCGCATCCATGGCGCAAAGTTACAACGAAATCCCCGCTCCATGATAACCCTGATAAGCCTTAAAATACATCGGAAAAATAGTTGGAGCAGCAACATCCTGCTCCCCAGTTACTGCACAACCGGCTTTCCCCTCCAACAAACGCCAAATGTAATCTCGGCTCAATTTCGGATGTTTAATTAGCATCCACCTCAGCGGACACTGCGCGCATCAGCACATTGGCAGTTTGTTTCCGGTCCAATCCGGGCTAATTTGTACAGTGGTAATGCCAATTTTAATGGTGATTAAAAATGCATCCGGTTTGCCAATTTAATTATAACAAATAACATCAAATAACATCACAATTTTTGATTAGAAAAAACGAATGGTAACATGCGAATTAATTTTTTGTGTGGTTTTTAAAAAAAATAAAACAAAAAAGGGCACAGCTTTCACTGTACCCCTTCCTTTCATATATACGTCGTAAAAACTTATTTAGTCACAACCAACTTTGTTGTTTGAACCTGATTACCAGCAACACTCACTACCTGATAAATACCGGCAGCTAAATCGTTAATAGATAATTCAACAGTTGTTGCTGCACCTGCTAAAATTTCATTTTGGTAAACTACTTTTCCGGTAAGATCAATCAGTTGAATTTGGGTAGGCAATTCATTTTCAGCAATTTGAATAGTAACTAAATTTTGAGCAGGATTTGGGTATACTAATAACCCAGCTTCGTTTGTTCCAAGTCGACCAGCAATGGTAGAAAAATCAAACCAATCGCTCCAGCTTCCTGAACCTGGTGGGCAACGACCACGAACTTTAAATTTGTAGTTGGATGAAGGATTTAATCCTGTTATTGTTGTGGTATTGGTTACTGCTCCCAATGTAGCAGTAAATGGAACCGGATTGCCACTTCCGTCTTCAACACGAATTCTATATTTGCTGGCTGCATCTAAAACATCCCAGGTTAATGTAGCAGAAGTTGAAGTTATATCAAGCGCCGCTAATCCTGTAGGAGCATCACATGAACCACCACCTCCGGCAAAACCTGTTGTAAAATAAAAATATTCAGACCATGATGAATGATCACCACCACAATTTGTTCTTACTTTAAATTTATAATTTGTGCTGGCAGTCAGACCCGCAGCTAAATAAGAAGTTCCGGCAACATCAGTAATTGTTACATCATAATTTACCGGATTATCAGGACCTTCCTGAATATTAATTGTATAATCATCTGCACCTGCAACAGCAGCCCATAATAAATTCATTGATGTAGCATCTGCCACTGTAGCCGTTAATCCTGTTGGTGTTGCACATTGTGCATTAGAAGTGTTGTAAGCAACCATTAATAATAATGTTGCAACAAACGATAATGAGTTGAATTTTTTCATAATAATTTCAATTTAAAAAGTGAATTAAATTGTGCATGTCCTTTTGAGTATATTTATCGGCCGGATAAATTGTTACCTGGTAATTAGTAATAATGAATATTGTTTACTAATCACGATACAAAAGTGTGGCGATAAAATACAACTAACCAATACAGAATTTTTACATTTCCACTGTATATACATATATTTTTACCCGAAGAACATGGGTAACAGAGTGAAGATTATAATGTAAATAGCTCAAAAACAAGGGATTGAAGAAACTTAGCAAAAATATATGTAGCGACACATAATAAGCTGTTTCGGCAATTTTGCTTAAAAAAAGGCATAAAAAAAGGAATCAGGCTCCTCTCCTGACCCCTTTATCTACCAAGTATGAAAAAAACTGTTTTACGCAAATAAATTGCTAAATGCTGTTGTAAATTCACGCACTGTTCCATCCATATCTACAGCATGTACAACTACTGTTGGCGCGTATAATAATTCACTGGTTAAATCATCACCACCATAAAATTGCAAATTCCCGTTTTGCTGAAAATGCTCCCAGGAACAATCTGCAATTTTTGTTTTACCATTAAAAAATACAATAGATTGAATATAAGCCACCGGCAATGTAAGGGCGCTTTGAGTAACTACCCTTGCTATTATGTGTTCTATATTTTTCCGGTTGAACATGTGTGCTGATTACAAGGTCAAAAATGCTAACCTTATAACGCAACTTCAAATACAAATATTGAAGCGTATCAGTAAAGTTTTTTATTGGTGGCAGGCAATTTGCCTCAGGTGAATGTCAGCAACCCTTATAAACAGGCGCTTTTCAACAATTTTTTGTTACGACAAAAATCAGTGTCGTATCGTCTATAGTAATATGGCAGGTGCAAATGCTTTTCGCAGAATTATTTAAACATAACCAAGAGTGCTGTTAAGAGTGGTGTAGTTTAAGAAGCTAATCGGTAACTAATCAGATGGTGATAAGGTAAAGAAACTATAAAGTCGTTTCCCCGTTCATCAGTTCCGGTAATTTCAATTTCACTATTGTGAATTTCATCAGTAGCGTGAAAAATAAAACAACCACTTTTATTATCTGAACCCAAAGCAAATGACGAAGGCTGTTCAGTGCTGTTTTTTTTCTCGTTCCAAAAACAGGCTGCTACCATTTTATTTTTTACAATAAAGGTTACAGAATTGATATAGGCTATTGGATAATTAATTGCAACTCTTGTTACAATTCCCGGAAGTATCTTTTTTAAATTTTCTGGACTCAACATAACTATTGGTTTTGATGATCCAAAATTCATGTATAAACATACAACTCTCAAATACACATTTGTCTCACTTCCAGTCTCATTTGCATTAAAATGTCTTGCCCGTTCAAATACCAATTACACTAAATTCAATCCCGACAAGGGTTTCAGGCAATGTAACCTGTAAATAATTCCGGGACGAATTTCCGGCCTTTTCATAAATCAGGCATGAAAATGTTATTTTAAAACAGCCAATTGTTCATTAATTGTTGCAATTGGGGTTTCTTTCATATCCAGTTTTATTGCATTTTCACCTGTAATTACATCATGTTTGGCAAAAAACAACTTCCCTTCTGCAGAACCCACACCGGTAATTATCGCTTTTTCTCCCTTAGGAACATTACTAAAAACTAATCTTCCATCACCCGCAGTGGCGGGAAGTATCATACCTTTTCTGTCTGTAAATATTAATACTATATCGGTTTTATATTCGCGAACGGCATCAACATATAATTCAACTGTTGGCTGCTTGTCGTCATAAAATTGATCACAATTTATCCAGCCTAATCGCGTAGCCTGCAAAATAATTTTATTGGCATTAATTGTTTTATCTAAAACTAAAGTGTCATAAGAAGTGCCTTTTGTTTCTTCCCATCGTTCGGTAACTTTTATGCGCTGACCTAAATTATTATAATCGAATTTACTCCTCCATTTTTCTATGGTATCTGTTACAAATAATTTAGCTCCTGAAATATTCCACGTTTTATCAATTGCAGAAGGATTTGCAGCAGGAGTCCAGTTAATTACTTGTGATCTGGCACTTTCATTTCCGTAAAATAATCCGAATCCGTCGTTTTCTGCTCGTTCAGCAAATTGAACATCCATTAAAGTTCCGCCTTTCAAACGCAAAGGATTGTCATTTCTCGACGCCTCAATATTAATCATGCCGGCAGACTCCAACACTTTCCCGTTTGAAGTAGTAGAAAGCTGCTGATTAACAATATCTAACATTGAATAAAATTCTGTGATTTCAATTTTTACATCGCCATTAGGTGTATTGCCGTTTTCATATACTAAACTATTAGCAGGTATTTTTATTCTGGTACCTTCAGCTGCAGTAAATTCAATTGTTCGGTTGGGAGATACAATAAATACCTGTGGTTTTTTATTTTTTTGTGCAAGTTTAAAATCTGTCCATAAAATAATATCTACCCTGCGGTTCATTGCTTTTTCAGCTTCTGTTTTATTTTTATTTATGGATAACGTTTCGCCATAATATTTCGATTCTACAGTATAACGTTTACCATAAAACATACTGCTTACATTATTTACACGCTGCTCCGACAACTCCATGTTGTCAGTATTAGATCCATCAGGGTCAGCATATCCTTTCAAAAAAACAGCATTATACGAAGAGTCCTTCGCCAGTGCCAAAAAATCATTTATGGTTAATACATCAGCCGGATTAATATCGGCTTTACCCTTTTCAAAATACACCGAAAAAGTGATAGGTTGTGATTGCGCAGATACTTCAATTATACTAATTACAAACAGGGTAGCAAATAATATACGCATATATGTGAGTTTGGTAAACAAACGCCAATACGTTAAAAAATATTGTCTATTGTGGATTACAGACCATCTCTCGGCAAAACAAGCAGTCTAAACTCCAATACATGTAACTTAAACCATCTTTGTATATTACTCTGTTGGAGGAAACTTTTCGGCCCACATTTTATTAAATGATTTAGGCGCTATAGTAAACATTTCACGGCGTTTTCCCCATGAATTTTTGAAGAGCATTTTGAGTGCCATATTTTTAATGCCAGGCGATGGTTTTTCCATACTTTTTCTGCTCAGCATTGAACGTCGCCATAGTTTCCAAACTGTTCTTTCGGTAAATGTAGTATACCCTTTTTCAACGGCTTCGTTTCTATTATATAATAATAAACTGTGTAACTCAATATTCATTGGACAAACCTCGGTGCAATTGCCGCATAAACTGGATGCATTGCTCAGGTGTTTAAATTCGTCCATCCCCTTAAAATGTGGAGATATTATCGAACCGATTGGTCCGGAGTAAGTGGTGCCATAAGTATGGCCTCCAATATTTTTGTATACCGGACATGCATTTAAACATGAGCCGCATCTGATACAATATAATGCTTCACGTTGTCTTTCTTCTGCCAATAATTTCGAGCGGCCATTGTCCAACAACACAACATACATTTCTTCAGGACCATCAGACTCAACTTCTTTTTTGGGTCCGGTGAAAATGGTATTATATACAGTTACTTTTTGACCAGTTCCAAACGTGGATAACAATGGCCAAAATAAATTTAAATCGTTTACACTGGTAAGCATTTTTTCAATACCTACAACAACAATATGTGTTTTAGGAAAACTGGTGCTAAGGCGACCATTACCCTCATTTTCGGTAACTGCTATACCGCCAATATCAGGTAAAATAAAATTGGCTCCACTAAAACCTACATCTGCCTGAACATATTTTTGGCGCAAGTTTTTTCTGGCAACCAGGGTTAATTCCTGTGCAGTAAGATTGAGGTCTGTTCCTAGTTTCTCGTTAAACAATTTGGCAACATCATCTTTACTTTTATGCATTGCCGGTGTAACAATATGATATGGTGCTTCTCCATCCAGCTGCTGAATGTATTCCCCTAAATCGGTTTCAACACTTTCAATATTGTGTTCCCCTAAAAATTCGTTGAGATGAATTTCTTCAGTAGCCATACTTTTGGCTTTAACTACCATTCTGGCTTCTTTCTTCTGAAGAATTTTAAGAATTTCCTGTTGAGCTTCTTTTTCATCGTTAGCCCAAATTACTTTTCCTCCGTTTGCTGTAAAGTTGGTTTCAAATTCGATAAGATATTTATCGAGATTTTCCATCACCTTCCACTTAATATTTTTGGCTTTTTTGCGAACGTATTCTAAGTCGGCATATTGTTTTTTGCCCTTCACCACCGTGGCATTATATTTTCCAATATTGAACAACAACTTGCGTTTATGTTCAGCATCGAAAGCTTTGGTGTCTGCTTTTTGTAAAAATGTTTGTAGTAAGTTCGACATTTATTGTGCGCAACTGCACAAAAATACTACATATGTATAGATATCCATTAATATCTTTCCACAACCAAAATCCGTTATGCACAAAATAGTTCTATTTTTGATTTTCCATTGTTTCTTATATGCGTAAAAAAATTGCTTTTGTTTTAGGGGTGTTACTGCTTCCTTCGGCTGTATTTGCCGGCGATGGTTCGGGTAAAAGTATCGACTTTGCCGGTATCCCGGTGGAATTTATTTTATTTGGTCTCACCTTATTGGGCATTGCACTTATGCACAAACATGTGCTAAAAGTGGCTTTGAGCGGACTTGCTGCGGTGCTTTTGCTTAAAATTGGGTTTTTACAATTCAATTTAGGTCATCATTTACAGGAAGAATGGTCGGTGCTGCTAAATTTATTGGGTTTGCTTTTAGGCTTTGCCATTTTAGCCAAATTGTTTGAAGATTCTCACATTCCCAAACTACTTCCCAAGGTGCTTCCTCACGACTGGAAAGGACCTTTTGTATTACTTATTTGTGTGTTTGTACTTTCTTCCTTTCTAGATAATATAGCTGCAGCCATGATTGGAGGCAGTATAGCCCATGTGGTGTTCAGAGGTAAAGTCCATATCGGATATATTGCAGCTATTGTTGCTGCAAGTAACGGCGGAGGTTCTGGTTCCGTGTTGGGCGACACCACAACTACTATGATGTGGATAGATGGCGTAAATCCATTGAACGTAATTCATGCCTATGCCGCAGCAATTCCGGCATTTTTATTTTTTGGCATTTTCGCAGCTGTGCTGCAACATAAATATCACCCAATGCTCAAGGGGAAATACGAATCGCCAAAAATTGATTACAAAAAACTGGTGGTTTGTTTCATGATTTTGGCAGGAGCTATTACTGCTAATTTTTTATTAGATTTTCCTGCTGCCGGGGTTTGGGCAGCAATTATTTTGGGTGCGTTAATTACCCAAATTGAATGGGAAGAATTACAAAAGGCCGTTCCTGGAACCATATTCCTGTTGAGTTTAGTGCTTATGGCCTCTATGATGCCGGTTAATGCTTTGCCAACCGCTTCCTGGGAAACTACATTTGTGCTGGGCTTCATTTCCAGCGTTTTCGACAATATTCCACTCACCAAACTGGCCTTAGATCAGGGTGGTTACGACTGGGGTGTACTGGCCTACGCAGTTGGGTTTGGAGGCAGTATGATTTGGTTTGGTTCCAGTGCAGGTGTTGCCATTACCAATATGTATCCGGAAGCGAAATCTGTCGGAGCCTGGTTAAAAGGTGGCTGGTTTGTTATAGTTGGTTATATCGTTGGGTTCATTTTCCTGATGCTTACATTTGGGTGGCATCCACATGCCCCACATAAGGCTACAAATCAGGCGGATACTGAACATCAGGCAGCTGTAATCACCCCAACTTCTGAAACAAGCATGGTAAATTCGACATCAATTCGTTAATTTTATCTGATTCTGTGTTACAACTACTTTTCTCCCGTTCAAAAAAAATGAGCAACCTCAGCGATGAGGAACTGCTGAGCGCATACAAACGCTCCGGAGAAAGTAAGTACGCCGGTGAATTGTTCAAACGCTACGCACACCTGGTTTTGGGCGTTTGTATGAAGTACCTTAAAAACATGGATGAAGCGCAGGATACCACCATGTTTGTGTTCGAAAAACTGCTCAGTGAGTTGCGCCAAACCGATGTGCAACACTTTAAAAGCTGGTTGTATATGGTGGCAAAAAACCAGTGCCTCATGCATATTCGCAAACAAAAACGGCACGATATTGTAACCTTCGATACCGAAAATGGTGAAAATGAAGATGGCAATTCTATGGAAATTGGGGCAATTGAGCATCTTGATGATGTAGATTTGAAAGAAGTGCAATTGCAGCAACTGGAAGAAGGGATTAAAACCCTTAACCATGAGCAGCAGGAATGTATATCACTTTTTTACCTTCAGGATAAAAGTTATGTAGAAGTTGCCGAAATTACCGGTTACGACCTGAATAAAGTAAAAAGTTATATTCAAAATGGTAAACGCAATTTGAAAATCTATCTCGAAAAACGAAATGTCTGAATTTAAATTACATATCGAAAAAGGCGGATACGTGAGCAAAACAACTTTGCTCGCTTATTTGAACAATGAATTAAATGCAGCCGACAAACTATATGTGGAGCATTTAATATCAGAAGACCCTTTTTTGCAAGATGCAATTGAAGGACTTCGCGGTGCTGATAGTAAACTGGTTGAAGCAACATTAAATGCGATATATAAAGATGTTGATGTAATTACAGGAACTAAAAAACCATTTACCATAACTGCCACAATAAAAAAATATGCAGCAGCTGCCATGTTGATTGTGTTTTTTGGACTTACATTTTTAATTATGAATGTGCTCAATAAATCACAAACTAATGATGCTATCGCAATTGAAAACGAAGTAGTGGAAGCACAACAGTCTGAAGCAAATGGCAATGCCGACGGCATGGGCGCAGGTGATTTGAATAGTGATACATCAAACGAATCTGAAGTGGCAAAAACCGTAAGAAGTAAATTCAATAACGCCAACGAAATACCAACAACTTCAAATCCGGAAATTGTTTACGACAATAGTAGTTCCGTTAGTGAAGGTGTTAGTGAAACAAAATATTTAAAGGAAGATATGGTATTAGCCGATGAGGAAATTAATACCGATAAAGATAAAGTAGTATTATACGATAATAAGGTTGAAGTAAAATCAACAACAGGGAATGCTCAAGTTTTAACCAGTGGTCCTGTAGTGGTAGGTGAAGTATCTTATACCGAAAGTGTTACCTTATCAACTGTAAGCGAAAAAAAGGTTTTAGACAAAGCAAAACCGGCAAGCACCGATGACGCGGATTTTGGGTATATCGCAGCTGATTCAATAGCAACAGAAATAACCAAACCGGAATATCCCGGAGGTTTAGATGCCTTAAATAAATACCTGGCTAAGTCGATAGATTATAAAAACACCGGTGAAGTAAATGGTACAATTTACGTCCAGTTTATTATTGATGAAAACGGGAAAATTAATTCCCCTGTAATTACAATAGGTATAAACGAAAAAGTTAATGCCGAAGTAATTCGCTCAATTAATCGTATGCCAAAATGGAAACCTGCACATGTCAATAATAAAAATATTAATGTCCAAATTTCTATGCCGATATATTTTGGTTCTCAAAATTAATTTTTAATTTTAGGGTACCATGAACCCCAAAATTAAACTGCTTTTTGTACTATCCATTTTTATCATCAGTTTATGTTTGAGTGCAGACTATATTTTCTCTGCATTTTTAACAAAAACAACTCCTGTTGCCGAATCCAACAAAATTTATCGGCTTACCAACGAGCAACACAATAACGAAATTCCCATATTTGGCAGCTCAAGAGCGGAAAAAGGATATTATTGCGATAACATTAATCCCAATTGTTACAATTATGGATTTCCCAATCAAAGTTTTAATGTAACAGCACTGTTGTTAAATTTCGAACTGAAAAAAAATAAAACAACACCGATAATTATTGATATTCATCACGACTTTTTTCAACATGATGCCTATACCAATATCAATTTAGCTACCTATTTGCCTTTTGTTAACTCCAACGATAGTATTACTGCTTTCTTAGAACGAAACAAGCGTTTAAAGCCTTATCACTACGTTCCGGGCACTCGATACTTTGGTTACTATACCTCCTATTTAGAACCCATAGTTGAAAACAAAATGAAAATAGGTAATGCATTGTATTTAAAGGGTGGTGTATTTGATACTAAAAAAGGCAATTCGCGAAGTATTCAAAAACGCATCGACAATAGATTAGATAAAAAATTGGCGTTTACCGTTACTCCTGATAACGACAAACAATTAAAACAATTAATAACCAGTCGCCCGGACAGAAAATTTATTTTTGTAGTGAGTCCTTACCATTGGAGTGCAAAATCAACTGTCGCCAATTTTGATGAAATGCTAAATTATTTTAATGGATTAGCTAAAAATTATCCGAATGTACATTTCATTTACTTTAATACTGATAAGTACGGCGACGAATTATTTAAAGATACCGTACATTTAAATGAAGCCGGTGCCAAACAATTTTCTGCTGAATTACAAACGCATTTACAAGCGTTAGATATTTATTAATTTCTTGACGATATATCCTCTTCTCTTAATAAACGCTTGAGTACTTTTCCTGAAGGGCTCTTTGGAATTGATGAAACAAAACGCACAACACTTGGCACTTTAAAAGGGGCCAGATTTTTTTTACAATGTTGGATAATATCTTCTTCGTTTGCGGTGACATCTTTTTTAAGTACAATTCTTGCTCTTACTTTTTCCTCACTTAAACTATCAGGAATACCATAAACGGCAACTTCATCCACATAGGGTAATTCCAAAATAATATTTTCTACCTCGCTTGGATATACATTTTCACCTTTAACAATTACCATATCTTTAATCCTGTCAACAATGTACAATAATCCATTTTCATCATACATACCTACATCGCCGGAATAAAACCAACCATCTTTAAGCACCTGATTGGTAAGGGCAGGTTTATTATAATAGCCAAGCATCACATTCGGGCCTTTAATGGCTATTTCACCAACAGTATTAACAGGTACTTGCTGATGCATTTCATCGGTTATCGCAATGGTAACATTTGCTACAGGAATTCCAATGCTGCCCGGATAATATTTTCCACGAGGCACATAACTGGCAAATGGTGATGTTTCCGTCAACCCATAACCCTGATATATCGGTCTGTTAAATCTGTTCTCCCAACTAATTTCTGTTTCTAATGCCAATTTTGATGCTGCCGAGAAAAAATAAATGGTATTGTCGAATACCGAATCGTCAGTTAAATCCTTCAATAATAAATTGTAAATAAACGGCACGGCAAAAAACATAGTGATAGTATCACGCTTCAAAATATCTAATAATGCAGGTGGTGAAAATTTCCGCATAATTATCATCGAAGCCCCTGCACAGGTTATACAATTTAATATGGCATTTAATCCGAAACAATGTGATAATGGTAAAAATAAAACGGTCCTGTCAAGCGGCGTTATTTCATAACAGGTTTTAGCAGCCTCCATATTCGTGCGAATATTGTTGTGCGATAACAATACACCTTTGGCTTCACCTGTGGTACCTGAAGAATATAAAATTCCCAATGGCGTGTCTTCTGAAACATCTACTATTCCTTCATAAGCTCCGGACTGTAAAAACGACCATGTGCCTGTTTGCACCAATTGTTCGTCTTCTATAATGAGTTCATTATTATCAAATTGTACACGCTGCTCCGGATTTTGTGTAATCGAATGATGACGGATAAATACAGTTGGTTGACAATCATTTAAAATTTCCTCAACCTCTCTGGTTTTTAATGTAAATCCTATGGGTACAATAATGCCACCTAAACGAATAACAGCATTATAAATAACCACAAAGTCTATCGAGTTAAATAATTGCGTTGCCACCCGATCGCCTTTTGTCAAACCTAAATTGTTTAACATGGCTGCACATTGTGCAACCAATTTTTCTGTTTCTCCATAAGTAAAATCTGTTCCCTGGTCGGTAATAAATAATTTTTCACCATTAATTTTACTTTGGTTGTGTAGTTCCCTGCTAATATTCATAAATACAAGTTCAGGCAGCGTAATAGGTATCTAATTTTTCAATCAGTGCATTTGCTGCGGTAACCAATTTTCCGTTATATTGAATATCTGCATCAATAGCATCTATAAAATCATCCATAGGGTAACTATTGTCGTTAATAACAAGCGGCTCTCCGGGTAATACATTTTTATTACAAATTTGTCTGATAGCCGCATAAGTTTTAAATGTTTCAGGCGAAACAACATCTTTTACATAAACCTGTTTACCCATTTGTTTTGCTCTTAAATCAACTGCCTGAACGGCAAATATGAGTGAAATCGCAATATATTTCCTAAACAGTTCAATTGAAGTTTTGGTAAGTATAGATGCATTAAAGCCCTGGCTGTTAATATTTTGATTAAACTGTTCTGCATGTGTTGGAAATTTATCAGCAATCGAATTGCCATAAAATAACAACAATGGCATTATTGAATTACCGGTAATTTGTAATCCCTTTAATCCCATATTAATTCTGTTGGTAGTATTGCCTGATAATGAAGAAGGTAAACCATTATTAAATTCAGGCATAACTAACAAAGCAATTTGGGCATCTAAATGTTTTGCAATTAATCCTATATAATTGCGTACCTGGTCCATTCCAATTGCTACATATTCACCTAAAAAATTACCGCCATGTAAAATATGGAAATTATCCATATCGATTAGTGGATTATCAGTAACGGAGTTCGCTTCTATTTCAATATTTTTTTGCACTGTTTTAAATCCATCTACAATTGGACCTAAAAACTGAGGAACGCAGCGAATAGAATATCTGTCCTGATATAATTTATTTTCCCCTTGCAGCGGGTCACCATTTTTACGTACCATTTGTGAACCTGTTAATAAGCCGGTAATCATTTCTGCAATAAATATTTGCCCTTCATGTGGTTTATGTGCATGGGTAAAGGCATCAAATGGTTGTACAGAAGCAGTTAATGCCTGCATCATTAATGCATGAGCATGTAGTGAGAGTGCAAATAATTTATTGAGTTCCTGTAAATTAATTGCAGCAATACCAGTTAACATTGCTGTGCTATTTACCAACGCTAATCCTTCTTTGGGATGAAGTTTAATACGCTCCAATCTAAATTTTTCGCTGATGGCTTGTGTGCCCCATTGTTCGCCTTTATAACTTACTGCAAAACAATCTGCAAGTCCGGTAACAGCTCCGGCAACTGATGCTAATGGCACTAAGTCGCCACTTGCTCCAATAGAACCAAGTTCACGCACGCGAGGTGTTATACCATTTTGTAAAAAGAAAGCATATCGTTCAATTATTTCAAAACGAATTCCGCTTACTCCTTTTAATAAGGCATTAGTTAAAATTACCATGGCGGCACGCACATAAACATCACCAATATAATTGCCTGCTCCTGATTTTAGAAAAAACATTAGGTTAGTTTGTAACTGTAGTGTTTCATCATGATTTAAAATCTGATTGGCCATACCTCCAAAAGGGGTATTTACACCATAAATGGGTTTGCCGTTTAGTGCAACATGCTGTATGAATTCGTAGCTGCTGTGCACTTTTTCTTTAACGGCTTCACTGGTGGTAAGTTCAAAAGCTTTTTTGTTGTAGGCAATATCTACAACTTGCTTTAACGATAAATAACTACCTTCAACAGTGGTAGCTGTTTGTGGTTTTACAAAATTTTTTAATGCGGGGTTGTGCATATTTGTGGTTTTGGGTGATGATAATGGGATTTCTAAGTTATAAAATTTTTTCTATATATGTATATACCGAGTTTATATTAAGTCTAAATAATTATGCATATCCAATTTTAATGGCTGTACTACCACAGGGTAATTGATTATCGTACATGAGCTGCAAGGCTTTTGGCAAATCGTTAAACGAATAGGTGCCACCTAAAACCGGGTGTATTATTTTTTCATGAATCAAATTATTTAAGATTTTACATTCCTCGGGGTTAGCATAATGTGAGCCCTGTATTCGCTTATTGTAAAGCCATAAATACCGCAAATCAAACGTTCCTGCATATCCTGTTGTGCCTGCACAGGTAATTACCATACCGTTTTTATCACATACATATAATGAAGTTGGAAAAGTGCTAGCCCCCGGGTGTTCAATTACTATTTTTGGGAGCTTGCCATTGGTTAAAGTCAATAAATCCTTTAAAAAAGGTTTTGCGGCATTCCGCCAAATTTCTTGTGTTTCGGGAAGCACTTGTTCTCCCGAAATTTCTCCCCAATGTGTATAATTGCTTCTGTTTAAAACAACTGCGCCTAATTCCTCACAAAAAACCATTTTTGATGGACTATTTACAACTGCTACCGGGAACGCTCCGGCTGCTTTAACCAATTGAATAGCCATAGAACCCAAACCACCCGAGCCGCCCCAAATTAATACTACATCGTTTTGTTTCAAATTGTGCGGAACATAATGGTGGAGCATGCGATAGGCTGTAACACCACTCACCATATAAACTGCAGCCTCATCCCAACTTAAATGTTTAGGTTTGGGCAGACATTGAAAATGTTTTACTTTACAAAATTGTGCATACGAACCAAAATTGGTTTCATATCCCCAGGCGCGAAAAGATTTTCCAATTGTAGGATCACCTCCGTTGCGAATAAATAATTCCTGTTCGTCGTACCAACCACCTTGAATTGCCACCTCATCACCAATATTTACATTGGTAACATTATTTCCTTTTTTATAAACAATACCTGCGCAATCGGAACCGGGAATAAAATAAGGTAAATCATTTTCGTTTCGTAGTTGCATTAATTGCAACATATCAATTGGGTAAGCTAATGCAGCCCATACTGAATTAAAATTTAATCCCGCAGCCATTACACCAATCAACACCTCATCATCACCAATTTCCGGAACTGGAACCACTTCCTGTTGATAGGCAGATATCGGCATCCCAAATCGGTCTGCACGTAATGTTTGTGCAAACATAAATTTTGGTATGACACCAATTTCAGGTAATTGTCCTATGGGAACCAGTTCCATTAGTTTATTCTTCTTTGTTTGTTTATCCAATATTTTTCACGCAATAATTTCCGTAATACTTTTCCTGTTGGATTACGTGGTAATTCATCTACAATTTCAATTACAGCAGGTAATTTGTACTCCGGCATTTTATCTTTTGCCCAATTGCGTAATTCGTTAAGTGGTATGTTCTCTTTTTTAACAACAACAATTGCACAAATAGCCTCCCCATATACTTCATGTGGTACACCAATTATGGCAATGTCTTTAATTGCAGGATGTTGTATTATTATTTGTTCTATTTCCGCAGGATAAATATTTTGTCCCTTGGAAATTATCATATCATTTTTTCTGTCCACTAAAAATAAATACCCATTTTCATC
>DAORKJ010000006.1:0-61212 GCA_035439505.1 Chitinophagales bacterium | reverse complement strand
TGGAAATTATCATATCATTTTTTCTGTCCACTAAAAATAAATACCCATTTTCATCTACATATCCCATGTCGCCGGTATAAAACCAACCATCATAACCAAATATTTTATCATTAATAACAGATTGATTTTTATATCCCATTGCCACCACATTTCCTTTAATACATACTTCGCCAATGGCATTTGCGGGCAATGTGGTATTTGCTTCATCTACAATTTTAATTGCTACTCCTGCGTATGGTTTTCCTGCTGAACGTAATAAGTGTTTTAGTTCCGGTTCATTTGAATTCATAATTCGCAGATGGTCATCAAATCGCAATGCCGTAGCAATTCCACTTGTTTCTGTTAATCCATATCCTTGTGTAAAATGACACTTAAATGTGTTGTAACAAATACGCAACTGTTCTTCATCAATAGGTGAACCACCGTACTGAATGTTTTGTAAAGAACTTAAATCATATTCGTACACTTCATCCAACGCACAAATTATTTTCATCATAATTGGAGCAAAAAATGCATTGGTAATTTTATAGGTTTGAATTAAACGCAATATTTCAATCGGGTCAAATATTTTTAACAATACATTGGTGCAACCTGAAAATACACCAAACACAAAATAACCAACACCAACTACAGCATACCAAGGCCCTGCAATTAAATTAACAGCTCCCGGTCCAAATAGTGGTGTTTCGCTTCGTAATGCATAATACATTTCAAACAGGTTGTTGTGACTTAACATTACACCTTTAGGATTACCGGTTGTGCCCGATGTGTATATAATTAATGCTTGTTCTGATAAAGTAATTGTTGGTAAAACAAATGTTGTATCTATTGTTAATTGCTGAATTTTATCAAAACATTCATGAGTATTTATTACCGGGAAATTATTTGTTGCCGCTATCTCATCACCAACCTGTTTAAAGTCGTTGCCATAAACAAATAATTGGCAATTGCTATCCGATAAAATAAACAACATTTCTCTAGCAGACAATCGCCAGTTGATGGAAACAGGTATAATGCCATTCAATAAACAACCATTTACGATATGGACATAAGCTGCATTATTAAAATCCAATAATCCAATATGGTCACCTTTTTTTAATTGTTGCGATTGTAACCATTGCGCACTTTTTAACGCATTGGTATACAACTCCGCATAGGTATACGAAACATCTTCACACACAAGCGCTACCCTGTCCGGATGTGTTTTTGCTCTGTAGCTTAATATTTCGTTATACAATTGTATCATACTTTAATGTGTATATTGCCATGCTAAATGATTACCTCCATTTACCGGAAGAGTAACACCTGTAATATAACCGGCATCATCTGAAGCCAAAAATTTTACTGCTGCTGCTATATCCTCCGGACTACCAATGCGATGCATCACATTTTCTTTTTTTCTCAATGCCAATTCTTCTGTTGAATATTTTTTTTCTACTGTTGGTGTTAATATTAAACCCGGCGCAACGATATTTGCTGTAATACCATTTTTCCCCTCTTCACTTGCCAATGTTTTAAAACAATTTTCCAAAGCCGCTTTTTGCATATTATAAATTGCCATTCCCGGCACACCAAAATAGGGTGACATGCTGCTGATACCTATCCAACGACCAAATTGTTGTTCGCGCTGAAATGCAATTGTTTCAGGCATAATGGCAAACAGATGACGAATATTTTCAGTTACAATTTCATCGCTGATAGTTGAAGCAAAGTGAATTAATTTTTTTCTTGTTGAGGATGTACTTAAATTATTGACAACAATATGCGGCATTCCATTTTGTTGTAATGCGCCTGATAAAGTAGAAATTCCAACACCGGTAGTTAAATCAACATTTACCATTACATGTGCAGCGTTGTTCAAAACGGATTCAATTTCTGCAAGATGTTCAACATTTCTACTAACTGCAATTATGCGATGACCTGCAGCTGCTAATTGCACACAAATGGCTTTACCTATGCCACTTCCTGCACCGGTAACTAATGCTGTTTTTTGTGATGTTTTGTTCATGCTGAAGGTACTTTATAAATGGCTGCACCACCTGCATATCCTGATGCGGCGGTTACAAATAAAACGAGTTTTCCGGGTTGTAATTTATTTCTACTAACTGCCTGATGTAATGTAATTGGTAATGTTCCTGAAATAGTATTTGCTGCTGTATCGATACTTACTTCCATTTTCTGGATATCAATGCCTAATTTTTCAGCAACTCCTTTCATAATAATATAATTAGCCTGATGTGGAATTAAAATATCTACATCATTAGGCTGAATGCCATAAACATCACAAACTTTTTTTCCGATACCTGCCATAATATCTATAGATATTTCCACCATTTTTTTTCCGGAAATTGTCATCAATGTACCATGTAATCCTTGTGTTACTGTTTCTATGGATGCAGGCATTGCACTTCCACCTGCGGGTACATAAATATTTTTTAATCCTGAGCCATCTGCAAATAATTCACTTACCATAAATCCTGAATCATCATCGCCACGCGTTAGAATTACTGCGCCAGCACCGTCGCCAAAAATGGGACAAAATTTAGGGTCGTCTTTTCTGACAAAACGTGTTTTAATATCTGCGCCAATTACACATACATATTGCATACCTGTTGCTATCAGTCGAATACCATGATCAAGTGCATACATAAAACTCGCGCAGCTTTCGGTGGTATCGCCAACGGGACAAGTAGCACCTAATAAAAATTGCACATTACAACTGGCTGCTGTATTGGTATAATCGGGTGTAGATGTTCCTAATAAAATTCTATCTAATTGTTTTGCTGTAATTCCGGCATTATCTAATGCCATTTGAGCAGCTTTTGCAGCAATATGACTTGTTGCAATATCATCGGGTGCAATATGTCTGGTTTTAATACCAATTTTATCGCGCACCATTGCGATATCAAATTCCAGATTTAATCGCTTACTCAGCTCTTCAGTTGTAACCGGCTCTCCCGGCAAACAAATTCCTGTTCCTATTATCTTAACTCCCCAACCCTTTTTCATATTATAAATTTACGATTAATCCGCCATAGGAAACTCCCCCTCCGACAGCGGCCATCATTATTTTTTTTGTTTGATTATTTGTCTTTTGTTTATAGGCTTCATGTAGTGCAATTAATACACCAACTGAACCACAGTTTGCATACTGATTAATTACATCAATAGTCTGATTAGTATTTTTTCCTGCTGCATTTTTAACCAGCGATAAGTTTTTTTTATTTACCTGATGTGGAACCAATAAATCAATATCATTGCTATAGATTCCGGAATGTTCATACAATAAAGCAGGTATTTTTTGCCAGGCTTCAAGTATAAATGTTTCACTTTCTTTTCCCATCACCATATTATAGGCAAGTGCATCCAAATCTTCCTGGTTAGGTGGTAATAAACCCGGACTTCCCATTGCGCCGCTATAAGCCCCTTCAGTCCCAAGAAATGCTGTACTTATCCCCGCCGCATTATCATCCTTCGATAGAATAACAGCAGCCCCGGCATCACCAACGGCATAAATTAAATTGCCATTTATTCCGGTTACTTTAGTTGGTGTTTCTCCCGCTGTTATGAGTACATGTTTTGCTCCAGAGCGAATAAATTGCGCCGCCATAACCAATGCATATAAACCTGAAGCACAACCGGTTTTTACTTCTATTGCCGGACATTGTAATCCTAATTTTCCGGCAACAAATGCACCCATCGAATTGGTGTATTTTGGCGAAGTAACAGTTACCGCAATTAACATTTCAATATCTGAAGTGGCAAATTTATTTTCTTTTAACACTTTTTCAGACGCGCTTACCATGAGGTCGGCAGAAGTAATTTCATTTTTTACAATTGGTGTTCCCGGAATATGTGCCCAATAACGCTCTTCATAACCTAAAACATTTTTTATATAATCTGCATCATAATTTTTTTCCGCAAATACGGCTGACCAATTTTTACCATATAAAAGTTCATGTATAGAATAATTATGTACTTTTTTTTCAGGGAAAGCAGTACTTACTCCACTGATGCGGACTCCATGTAAATTAGAAAAATATGTTCCGTTAATTTTCATTCTGCTAATTTTTCCGCAATTAAGTCAGCAAGTTCTCCCACTGTTTTAATTTTTATTAATTCGCCGGTTGAAATATTAATTTTCATGAGTTTTTCAATACGCGCTATTAATATAACATGATTTATACTATCCCATTTATCAAAATCAGCAGCTGAATGTTCTGGCAAAAGGGTTAAAGCGGTATCATTAAATACCTTTTGGAATACAGGGGTAATTTGCTGTATAATTATTGTGCGGGTCATGAGGCAATATTAAAGCTAATTTCAAATACGGAGGTAGCATTTTCATGTGATATTACGGTTTTATCAAACTATCTTGACTTTTAATATTAAACACATTTAAAATCTTTATTTTATTGCCTTATTGCCTATTTTTTCACAATCTTGACACCTAATAATTTGCATACATTATACCTTTGAGAAGTCAATTTAAAGTCCCATTTTTACCCTCATGTCGTTTAATTCATACATCTATATATTGTTTTTGCCATTGGTGCTGACTGTATATTACATGACAGGAAATAAATACCGCTGGTTAGTGCTTTTGGTAGCTAGTTATCTGTTTTACATGATGTATGAAGTAGCTTATGGATTAATATTGCTTACATCAACTACCATTTGTTGGGTTATTGCCCGTCAAATACATATTACCAAAGAAAAAAACAAGCGAAAACAATTATTAACTATTGGTATTATAGCAGATGCCGGGATTTTATTTGTTTTCAAATACTTTGGGTTTTTCGCCTCTATTGTTGAATCCTTTAATCACCCTGAAGCATTAATGCAGGCCCCGCAAACTATTTTATTACCCATAGGCATTTCATTTTATACATTTAAGTCGCTGGGATATATTATAGATGTATATCGTAAGGTAACCAAACCCGAACCTCACTTTGGTTATTTTGCTTTATATGTTTCATTTTTCCCTCAATTAATAGCAGGCCCTATTGAAAGAGCCAATGAGTTAATCCCACAACTTCATCAAACAAAAAAATTGGGCTACGATGATTTGCAATATGGTTTAAGCAGAATGGCTTGGGGGTTTTTCAAAAAATTAGTAATCGCTGATACGGTCGCCGGGTTTGTCAATTTCACTTTTTCCGACATAGGTGGGGCCACCGGTGCTCAGTTATATATTACGCTATTGTTTTTTGCCGTTCAATTATATGCAGATTTTAGTGGCTATTGCGATATTGCCATCGGTACTGCCCGGTTATTTGGTATAAAACTCAGCGAAAATTTTAATCAGCCGTATATAGCAACTAGTATATCCGACTACTGGAACCGTTGGCATATAACACTTACAACCTGGATTAGGGATTATATTTTTACGCCACTTAACAAAGGTGTTACCACTTATTGGCGAATTTATCTCAATACTTTAATAGTATTTATTTTGATAGGATTATGGCATGGCGCGAGCATTAACTTTGTTGTTTTTGGTTTAATTAACGGCATTATTGCTGTATTACAAGCCATTTATAAACGAATATCTTTTTTACCAAAATTTAAATCCAATTACGGAAAAATATTTTTGATTATCTGGAATTTCCACTTGTTAATTTTAAGTGGTGTAGTTTTCAGAGCTAAAAGTTTTACCGATGCGCGATTATATTATCAAAAATTATTTTCGGGATTTAGTGTAGAACTGCAGCAGATATTGAATGGATTTGCGGCTTACGAATTTGCTATTTGTTTGGCCGTAGCCTTAATTTTTGTAGCCTCTTTTTGGTTGCCCAAAAACTTTCGGTTTAAATACAGTTATGCGTTTATTTTAATCGTAACCGGAATGGTTATTTTATTAGGAAGGAATAATGCAGAAACGTTTATTTACTTTCAATTTTAATTAGGTTTCAGGGTTACTTTGCACCTGACTAATAATTGTTTGTTTCAATTTTTCACTGCAATCTTTGCGCTCCACTTTGGCAGCAATAAAATCTTTAAATGTTTTTTCAATATGAAAATGTTCGAGGCATCCTTTGCAGCGTTGGATGTCCATAATAAATAAATTGCGTTCTGTTTCAGGCAATTCGCCATCTAAAACGAGGAAAACTTTTTTTACAAAGTTTCTGCAATCATGTTTGGGTAGCTGTTGATCCATAATTATCTTTTTTCTTTAAACCCTTCTTTTTGAGCGTATTCGCGTAATTTTTCCTTTAAAATATTGCGCGCCCTGTGAAGGCGTGATCTAACTGTTCCGATGGGGATATCAATAATTTTCGCAATCTCCTCATATGAAAACTCTTCAATATCGCACAACAGAATAATTGTTTTAAAGTCCACCGGCAACTGATTCAGCGCCCGTGTAACCTCATCTCCCAGCATGCCCTGAAATAATTCATGTCTCAAATCAAGGTACTCAACATGGCCCTCATCGTCCGTATCGTGGAAACTTGCCACCTCATCGTAGTCAACCTTTGATGGCTGCTTCGTTTTTTTACGGTACTCGTTGATAAACCCGTTTTTGAGGATTTTAAACAACCAAGCCTTTGCATTAGTACCTTGCTGATACGATTCTATAAAGCGATAAGCTTTCAAAAAAGTTTCCTGTACAAGGTCATTTGCATCATCTTCGTCTAAAGTTAGATGAAACGCAAAGTTGTACAGGGCATCCATTTGAGGTAAAAACTCCTTATTGAATATCCTGTCTTTGCTGCTTTTGCTAAGGTTGCCTTTCTCCACGAGGGTAAAATTAGAACAAAGTTGCCGAGGTTTCAAATCAGCAAAAATTATAGTATTGTAGCTTTTAATATTATTTTTTTACTTTTGGTTCACTATTCACTCAAAATCTAAATAGTCCCTATAGACCCTACCTCTACGAATCTACCTTCGACATGCGATCATTACTTAGGGTTTTTCCAAATCAGTTTTTTGCCTCTTTGGCTATTTTAGGGTTAATTGTAGGCCTGGTTACGTCTAAAGTGGTGCTCAGCGTTGCTACTATTATGATTATGTGTAATGCCATTATTAACCTGCGCATTGCCGAAAATTTTAAAAAATGGTTAGGCGATACCACTAGTGTATTATTGATTGCCTTATTTCTGGTGTACCTATTTACCGGATTTTATTCTGATGATACGGGCTATTGGGTGGACAGATGTAGAATGAAATTGCCGTTTTTAGCTTTGCCGCTTGGATTTACTACCGTTAAAACGCTCACACACAAACGTTTCCAACAATGGCTGGCAGTTTATTTTTACGTTATTGTTGCCGCAGCAATTGTAGTTTGTATTAATTATGTTTTGCATTTCGACACATTAAATGAACAACTCACTAAAGGTCAGCCTATTCCCGCACCACTCCGCGACCACATACGCTTTAGTCTGGAAATGGCTTTTGCTATCGTGGTTGGTATTTATTTATGGAATAATAAATTCAGCTTTGGTTTGCGCAACGAAAAATATATATTGGGAGGAGGTATTTTATTTCTTACCATTTTTATTCACGTATTTGCTGTTCGTTCAGGTATATTAACCATGTATATTGCTTTTATTGTGATGATATTGTATTGGCTATTTACAAAAAAAGCGTATTTGCAAGGCTTAGTTGCGTTAATAGCTTTAGTGGGATTTGCTTTCAGTGCCGTTATGTACATTCCCTCATTACATGCTCGTATGTTATATTTTAAATACGAAATGGATTTAATTAAAAAGGGGGAGTTACACCCCGAACACAGCGATGCACAGCGGTTGTTAAGTATACAATACGGTGTTCAGATTGCAGAAGAAAACCCATTACTTGGAGTTGGTGTCGGCGATATAAAAACCGAAATGGATAAATTATATAACCAAAGTGCCGGCAGCGAATTTGTAAAATCTAAATTGCCGCATAATCAATTTGTGTATTTTTTAGCCGCAAGCGGTATCATTGGATTTTTAGTATTCATGTTGTCTGTATTATATCCTTGGTTTAGTCATAAACGATTTAAAAACATGTTATATTCCGTGTTTATTTTAATTATGTTAATTAGTTTTATGGCAGAACATACATTAGAAATTCAAATCGGAACTGCATTTTATCTGTTATTTTTGTTGCTCATAAAAAAATATATCGACGATACCGCTCAACTTGCTGAAAGCGAAAAACAATATGCATAAAGTAACTGCCATCATACCATGCAAAAATGAAGCGCACAATATTGAAGCGGTACTGGAGTCTGTAAAATGGTGTGATGAAATTTTAGTAGTTGATTCATTTAGTACCGACAATACAATTGAGCTTGCAAAAAAATATACGTCCCGCATTATTGAAAGCGAATATATTAATTCAGCCAGTCAAAAAAACAGAGCTATTCCACAAGCAGCTCATGAATGGATATTACTTGTTGATGCCGACGAACGTGTAACACCTGAATTAACAAATGAAATTCAGCAATTATTACAAAGCGATGTGATACCACACGATGCCTATTGGATTTACCGTAAAAATTATTTTATGGGCAAAGAGGTAAAATACAGTGGGTGGCAGCGCGATAAAGTAATTCGTTTTTTCAAACGCGACACTTGTCGTTATGAAGAAAAACATGTGCATGCAGAAGTAATTACCTCAGGCTCAGTAAGTAAATTAAAATACAAACTTGTTCATAATACCTATAAAGATATTTTTCATTATCTCGAAAAATGGGACCGCTATTCCACCTGGAGCGCAAACGATGCTGCTAAAAAAGTAACCCGCCCTGGGTTTTATCATTTTATTATCAAGCCGGGTTTTCGTTTTTTTAAACACTACATCATCGACCTTGGTTTTTTAGACGGGTGGACAGGTTTTATTGTTTGTTCATTAGCCGCAAAAGGCGTGTTTATGCGTTATGTGAAGTTGTATGGAATGATTAAATCTAACAAAAATTAATTACCAGTCATCGTCAGGGAAATCGCCGCTCGACGGTTTTGTATCAAGTATAAAATTTGTTTTGCCGGTTAAATCCAATGCATATTCGATAATAAATGGAGGCAGTTCATTATTAGGTGTTGACATTTTAGCAACCCACCTAATACGCATTCTTTTATGCTCATTGAGACCTAGTAAGTAAGGGACTGAAGGTACTCTATACACGTTTAATGCATTTACATTTAACCGTCTGATTGTTGTTACACTGTGAGGAAGATCGTTTTGGGGTTCAAATAATTCAAGTTCAGCATATTGCTCATCAATTATTACATTAGCCCAGGGTGCAATTTGAAATAACCCTATTGGGGAAATGGTAACTAATGCATCAAACACTACTCCTAATTCATCTCTGGCTATCCATTCTAATTTTATAGTTGCAGGTCTCGGATCTGTTCCAAGTACCTGCCCTTGCTCTCCCGCAGGTCGAAAACCAATAACCCCTATTCGCAATTTATTGCAACGCTGATAGGTATGTGGCCATCCGGTTGGAAAATAAACAGGACCATTATTAGTCATTTCAGTTACTGCTTTAAAAGTACCATTCAAATTCACAACGAAATCTGCTACCGGCAATACAAAAACTGTTCTTCCGGTTATTTTACCGGTAATCGCTCCAATTAACTGAACATCATAAGATGGATTTTGATTTTCATCTCCCTGAAACAATGCGTAAATACCACCTGCAGCTTTTACCGCACTCATAATATCAAGTCCGCCGGTGGCGACGGCAGTAGAAATAAAACCACCAATAATTGAAGCACCTTGGATAGCCTTTTTTGCATAGGCAACATATTCTGCATCAATTCCTAAACTACTTGTTGATGATTCCTCCGCAACAGGTTTTGCAGTTCCGCTCGCGGTTAATTCCAGGTCTGCAGTTAAATTTGATTGTCCTTCTAAAATGCCATTAAAATCTATTTTAAATAACCTTCTGTCTCGCTCCTGTAGTTCAGAAGTAGGCGCCTTTACACCAGGGAACAACAATCCTAAACAACCACCCAGTCCACGTAATATTTGAGTTTCCGGATATAATGCAGGATCAAATAATGTTGCTATTTCTGTCCGCAACCATTTACCGGGAGCGGAAGCACTTGATGCTGTTAAATCGTGAAAAGCCATTTCTAATCCCGGCCAAATAAATGCTGAACCTCCTGGATAACCGGTAACTTCCTGTACATTATCTGCAGTTGGAGTATCACTTGTTTGAAAACTTTTTATTTCGGGTGGTACATCCATTAATGGAAAATTCCAGGTTTGTGATGCTATTCTGTCTGCATTAACAAGTGAAAATGTTGCAATTAATTTATTAAAATTTCGAGATTCTACATTCGGTAAATAAACAAATAATCGCATAACACCGGTAAATACATTATAACATAATAAATAACCGATTTGTCCCGGAGAACCACCAAATTGATAACCAAATACACGCCAACCTTTATTTGGATCAGGATACCAATAATCCTGAACTTCATTCGGACCGTTAATAAAATTATCGGGACTTGCCCACCATGGTCGTGTAATTATTTCGTGGTCAAAATCACCGGCAGCATCGTACCAAAACCAATCTACAATTGGTTCTGTTGCCAGAGGATCAGGGATGCCCGAAATTGTCCCAACCTGAACGCAGGGTAATGTTTCGTCTAATGGGTCAACTACAATTTCACCATCTGCTGCAATAATATTATTTACATTATTTATAATTGGCTGCCCATTTAGTTTATTAGCCTTCCTAAACATAGTAACCGCGTTTCCATAATTTATTCCGGGATGTTGTAAATATTTATTGAGTTGCAAAATTTCATTCTCCAGTTCAATATTTTGAAGTTCGCTGCGTAATAATTTTATATGATTTTTTTTATTTAACTGCTTCAGGTCAGTTATGCCAATTTTTTTTAAGGTTTGAAAAATATTTCCGGGAATAGGACTAAATGCAATTTTATTAGGTTTTAAAATCGGCTGCGCAACAATTGCTGTAGATGATGGTTTAAATATTACGGCATCCCGAAAAATATCAACTTCCTGAAAATTTTCAATCACCATCAAATAATTGCCATAAGCAACCGATATAGGTTCTTTAAAATAATTACCATTTACCAAAACAGGATATGGAGTTTGAATGGGTAATTTATATACATGCACTTTACACTTTTCAGCGCCTACAGGGAAATTAAACTCAACAACGCCGGCCTTTTCAACCCAAAAATGAAAACCAATAACAGAAGTTAGGGGAACATTTTTTTTAAGACGTATTATATTACCCTCAACATAGCCGGCATCAACAAAAGCAATGCTATTTTCTTGTAAGTGTAATGTGTTCATAGGAATAACCTTTTTTTCAAAGGTAACAGGATTAATGATATGAACATTCACCGAAAACCGTGAATTTGAATGTTTAATTTGCTTCAGTTATAGCAGATTTGTGGATGAAGCAATAATGCTTATTTCAAATTTAAACAAAAAAACAGGCTGATTTTTATGTTGTGAGAATCACTTCAAAAACTTAGCAACATAAATTTCCTGACGCTGACTTATTCGTAAATAATAAATCCCTCTGGCAAGGTCGCCTACATTTATGGTATAGTCTTTTATGGGTGGGTAGAATTCTAAATTATAACTCAGCACTACTTGACCTATGGAATTATAAATCGCCATTTCAATTTCTTTGTCTCGCGTACTGGTTACCTGTAAATAAATATTATCTACAACAGGATTTGGATAAATATCCACTATTACTAATTCACCTTCGTTGGCAACTGCACATTTATATTTTCCCAACACGCGATAGATATCTTTAGATGTAAGTGTATTACACATGATATCTTTCATAAATGGTGCGGCATATAAAATAATTGAATCGGGAATAACTGCATCGTGTCCTGCTCCTTCACCAATATAAAATTGAACAGTTCTGCCAAGTCGCTTCGATAGTTGTGTTAATTGCCAACTGCCATGTAAATTAGGATATTCGAAAGGTTGATAACAGAAAAATGTTGGGCCTGAAAAAAATGGAACAATAGAATCACAAGTACCATGAAAATATAAATGCGGATAATTGTTATTATATAATAAACTGGTATCTTCTATTCCACCGGCTTCTGTAATTACACCAATGGGATTAAAGTGATAATTTTCATAATCATTTACCGCCGTGTCAATACTGCCTAATTCATCATAAAATTGAGTATTGTAATCGGACTGACTTGCATACAAGGCAAATAATATTAATCGTGAACCAGCACTGTTTCCTTCAACAAATATTACATTAGTATCTATACCATAAACATCGGCCTCACCTTTTATAAAACGATATGCCGCTCTTACGTCCTGCACTGCCCTGTAAGTAGCTCTGAATAAATCGGTAGTATCGCCGCCGCAACCATCGTCAGCATCGCCATTATCCCAGCCTATGCGATAGTCTATACTCACATACACATAACCCATTTTAGCGTATAAATTTCCTAGGTCAACGGCGCCCTGACTATCTTTTGAACCACCAACCAATCCACCACCGTGAACGAAAAAAATTAATGGCCGTTTGCTGAGTTCATCAAATGCAGTCTTCGGTTTATAAATGTCCAAAAATAAATTCTGATTATTACCCAAATTATTTACTGCTTCACCGTATTTAACATTCGCTAAAATTTCTATTTCATTATCATCAAATACAAATTCATCAAACCGGGACATCGTACAATAATCCTGAGCTGAAAGGAATAAAGAAACAATTAAAAAAAATACGGTAAAAAATGTTTTCATCATATTACACTAAACAAACAGTACAAATTTACGGCAATTAAAACAAACTATCTTCAGCCCAGTCAGACCTTTCAGGAAAATCGGTGGTGTAATGCAAACCACGGCTCTCTTTTCTGGCACTGGCGCCGCGGGTGATTAAGAACCCAATTGTGATTAAATTCCGCAACTCACACAATTGTGGTGAAATAGCAGTGGTATCGTATAAACGCTCGGTTTCTTCATATAATAAATGCAAACGGTTAAGGGCTCGTTCAAGGCGTTCGTTGCTGCGTACAATGCCAACATAATTGGTCATTATTTCTTTTAACTCCCTGATACTCTGCGTTATCATTACCATTTCCTTGGGCTCATTGGTGCCTTCTGCATTCCAATCCGGAATATTTTCCTGAAATTCAATGTTATCAATTTTTGCAGCTGCATCTTCATATATACGATTTGCAAATACCAATGCTTCCAACAATGAATTACTGGCCAATCGGTTAGCTCCATGTAAACCGGTTGAACTACATTCGCCGCAGGCATATAAATTATTAATACTGGAATTGCCATGTGCATCGGTTAAAATGCCACCACACATATAATGTGCTGCAGGAACTACCGGAATAAAATCTTCCAGAATATCTAATCCGATAGATTTACATTTTTCATAAATATTCGGAAAATGATTTAATAACTCTTCTTTTGGAATAGGCGCACAATCTAAATACACAAATTCATCACCCCTAATTTTCATTTCATTATCAATTGCTCTTGCAACTATATCTCTCGGTGCCAACGATTTACGTTCATCATATTTATGCATAAACGGTTTACCGTCACTTGTTTTTAATTCACCTCCTGCACCTCTGATTGCTTCTGTAATTAAAAATGAAGGCGATACTCCGGGTTGATATAATGATGTTGGATGAAATTGCACAAATTCCATATTCGAAATTCTGCCTTTAGCCCTATACACCATTGCCATACCATCGCCAGTTGCAATGAGTGGATTGGTCGTATTTTTATACACCTGACCCGCACCACCGCTAGCCATTACTGTAATTTTGGCTATTATTTTTTCAATGGTTTTATTTTTTTTATTCAACACATAAACACCGTAACATTCAATATCAGGTGTATGTCGTGTAACTATTCGCCCAAGGTGATGTTGCGTAATAATATCAATTACAAAATGGTGTGCATGAATACTGATATTAGGTAATGAAAGTGCTTCTTCTAATAATGTTTTTTCAATTTCTTTACCCGTTACATCTTTATGGTGCAACACACGAAATTCTGAATGTCCTCCTTCTTTTCCTAAACTGTATTCGCCTTCTTTATTTTTATCAAAATCGGCTCCCCAATTAATGATTTCTTTAACCCGTTCAGGACCTTCTTTCACAACTATTTCAACAATATCGCGTTTACACAATCCATCACCTGCAATTAAGGTATCGTCAATATGTTTGTCGTAACTATCCTTTTCAAAATCCCAAACCGCTGCAATACCACCTTGTGCGTATTTGGTATTGGTTTCTTCTTCTTCAGCTTTGGTAATAATTGTAATTGTTTTATCGGGAAATCTGCGCGCTGTTTTTAGCGCAAATGTTAAACCGGCAATACCGGAACCTATAACGAGGAAATCTGCTTTATGCATAATGCGAAGGTACGGTGTTTATACCAATGTGAAAAGTGAATAATCCCGATTACGGAAAATTGATACAATTAGATTAAGATGAATTTGAAAAAATACTAAAAATAACAGTCAGAATATTTTCTATTTATTAGTTTGTTTATAAGCATATGTTGCTTCTAACGCTTCATAATATTCCTCACCATATTTGCGAATAAGCGCTGTTTTTACAAATCGGAAAATTGGCACACCTAATTCCTTGCCATTTTTACACGCCGGTTTACAAATATTCCATTTTTCGTAATTCAACGCATCAAACTCACCTACTTTTGAAATACGGATGGGATATAAATGACAGCTCACCGGTTTTTGCCATTTTACTTTTTTATCTAAAAACGCTTTTTCTATGCCACACAATGCAATACCTTTTTCCCAAATGGTGTATGCACAAGGGCCATCTTTCATTAATGGTGTTTTTAAAACCCCTTCATCGTTGGTCACCCAATAACCTTGTTTTTCGATGGCATCAATTCCTTCTTTGGTGAGATATTCTTTCACTACCGGATACACTTTTTTCAACATCTTTTTTTCATCCTCATCAACAAATGCGCCTTCATCGCCTTCTACACAACAAGCGCCCATACAGGCATTTAAATTGCATACAAATTCTTTGTCGAGAATGTCTTCGCTTACTAAAGTCTGTTGAATTACAATCATGTTGCAAAATTAACTATTTTTTGAAAAGGATGGATGGGTTAATCTCTTACTCTTTTTACATCCCCAGTAAAAATATAGCGGGAATTTTTTCTAAAGCCGGCATATGTTTTTTCCAATACGAAATGGGTTGTGTGCGTATTGATTCTTTTGTCCCTGTTAAATCATAAGCTATACACAATAAAACATCACTACTGCACGCACTTAAAATATCCTGTAAAATGGCATTATTGCGATAAGGTGTTTCAATAAATATTTGTGTTACCCCTTTTTTTGTTTCCGCTTCCATGTGTTGAATATATTGTTTGCGCTGAGGTTGTTTTACCGGAATATATCCATGAAAATGAAACTGCTGACCGTTTAGTCCGCTACCCATTAACGCTAACAAAATTGAAGAAGGCCCAACAAGCGGAACTACCCGAATATTATTTTGGTGACAAAATCGCACCAATACACTTCCCGGATCAGCAACAGCCGGAACACCCGCTTCACTCATTAATGCACAATCTGTCCCTTGTTTTAAATACTCCATGTAAGTTGAAACAGTTGCCGCATCGGTATGCTCATTAAGCGGTAAAATTGGTGTTGTTTCAAACGAAGCCGTGAATCCAGATTTGCGCAAATATCGCCTTGCCGTTTTTTCATTTTCAACAAAAAAAACAGTCAACTTATTCGTGATATCAAAAACATATTGTGGAATTACATGAAGCGCTTCTTCACTTAATATGGTTGGTACTAAAAATAGGGTTCCATGCATAATATTATTATTTTACTATGTAGCAGTTCATTCATTCGAATATATTTGCATACTGAAGTCCACAACAAAGTTGAATGAATAATTTCACATTAAAAAAAAGTTTTTACACGCATTCCGATACTTTGGGCATTGCCCGGGCTTTGTTGGGCAAAAAATTAATGACCTCTTTTGAAGGTAAGGTTACCGCTGGAATTATTTGTGAAACTGAGGCCTACTGTGGTGTTGAGGACCGTGGATGCCATGCCTACAATGGCCGCTTTACGGAAAGAACCAAAATTATGTATGCAGAAGGTGGTGTGAGTTATGTGTATTTATGTTACGGCGTGCATTATTTGTTTAACGTTGTCACCCACGTTGCCGGTCAACCACATGCAGTGTTGGTACGGGCTATTGAACCTACTGAAGGTATTCCTACAATGCTTGAAAGAAGAAACCTAAAGCAATTTACTCCCGGTATAGGCGCAGGCCCCGGTTTGGTAACACAATGTTTGGGATTAACAACAAATCACAACGGACTTTCGTTATTGGGTCAGGACATCCGGATTTGTGATGCTGCACCAATTAACCCGAAACAAATTGTAGCTTCACCACGTGTGGGAATGAATTTTAGTGGCCCTTATAAATTAATTCCATGGCGTTTTAGAATAGCCAATTCGCCATTTACCTCCAAAGCAAAATAAGTTGCGGAAAAAATTAAATACTGTAATTGTTGTATTGCGTACTACCGAATGGAAGCTGGTATTTAAACCTTTTGGGTATCATAAATTATTATTGGCATTATTCGGATTTTTTTTAACAGGAAGTACTAGTGGTTTAATTGCAGGTTTAATTATTGGGATAATTATGGACTGCGAAATTATTTTTAAAGAAAAACCTTCAAAAAAATCCACCGACAACAGAATAAGTTATTTAATGTTGGCAGCTTTTGTTTTACAGGCCGGTGAATTAAATGGGAGAATTTCGAATGAAACATTACATCGCAGACTTGTTAATAAATTTGGGGAAGTATATGCTACAAAACGATTTGCTTTTTTTCATGAACTATTTCGTCAGCGTATTCAGGTAGAAGCTATTTGCGAACAAATTAAATTACATGCTGATTTAAAAGATAAAAAAGATATAATTTTATTTTTATTTGAAATCAGCTATCACCCATCTGCACCAAAAGAAAAAGTAACACACACGATTAATTATTTAGCGGCTCGGATTAATTTGCCATATGAAGATGTAAAAACAATTTACCGGACATTTTCGCAACAACATCAAAACAATTATAGTAGCAATACAAAAACGTATACTGAAAAAACGACTCCAAAATCAGATATATACACATTATTTAATTTGACCAGCAACTGCACAGAAAAAGAATTAAAAACTGCATTTCACCATCTGGCCAAAAAATATCACCCCGATTCAAATCCAAATGCCAGCAACGCTGAAAAAATAACAATGCAGGAAAAATTGCGCACCATAATTGAATCTTATGATGAAATTAAAGTACGCCGCGGGTGGAAATGAAGTGGTGAGTCTCATGCTATATAATTTTTGGTATTGCTTATTAGATTACCTTTCTGCACAAACACTCTTTCCCACCACAAAGGCTAGAAGGTGCTCAAAGTTACGCGAAGGGATGTAGGATAAACTTGCAGCATTTTTGTAGTAAGGACACATGTCATTTGTCCCTACAACAAAAATTGCTTATTAAATCTAACATTAAATTTCTTTCAATTTAATTGTTTGCCAATAAGTGAAATTTAATATTCAAAGTTAAGTCAGGCACCAATGTAGTGGCGAATTGCATCCGCCTCTGCATTGGTGTCTGACGATTGGTGTATAAAAATACCTATTGTATCAAATTTTAAAATAGAGATAAAAGGGCTACTACTCATCACCCATGTCCGTCATAGCGGGCAATACTGATAGAATTATTTTAGTCCGCAATTCCGATAAACCGGAATACAAAATGAATGCTTTCGGAATTTTGGGTTATGGCTGTTTTATGAAATTTATTTTTTGGGGAAATATAACAAGTACACACTTTAGGTAATTTAATGCTTATAGCATTGACTCCGGTCGGAAGACCGGGGTGGCGTCTGGAGTCAAAGACTCCACGACAACGTTGTCTGCGACAACTAGGGGCTTTACGATTGAATTATAAAAATTCCGGAGGAATTAATATTTATAATAAATTCAAGGGCACAAACTGGCATATTGCCATCACTCATTACTCATCACTCATGTCCGCCTCGGCGGACAACTCATTATTTCGGGAATAAAAAAGTTAGGATAAAACCATAAAAAAAACCCCCAGCTCAGTCGGGAGACTTTACCGGGGGATCCCCATGAAAACACAAAGTTTCGTCCGCCGAAGCAGACAATATTTTAATTACTGCGCAAGATACGCTTTCAGTGCTTTATTTCTAGTACTTGAACGCAATTTATTTATTGCATTATCTTTTATTTGACGAACACGTTCACGTGTTAATCCAAACTCTTCACCAATATCTTCTAAAGTCATGGCGTAAGGAACACCAATTCCGAAGAATAATTTAATTACATCACGTTCACGTTCAGTAAGTGTTGCTAACGTACGTTCAGTTTCCACTTTTAACGAGTGACTATAATCTAATTTTTCATCTGTACGTTCAGTGTCACGATTTTCTAATACGTCGAGTAAGCTGCTGTTTTCACCATCATCAAACGGAGCATCAACAGATACGTGGCGACTTGAAACACTCAAAGTATTTTTAATTTCTTCAGGTGCCAATTCTAACACTTCAGCTAATTCTTCAGACGTAGGTTCACGTTCGAATTTTTGCTCTAATTCAGAAAATGCGCGGTTAATTTTACTCAAAGAACCTACTTTGTTCAATGGTAAACGAACTAAGCGGCTTTGCTCGGCTAATGCCTGCATAATGCTCTGACGAATCCACCAAACGGCATATGAAATGAATTTGAAACCTTTTGTTTCATCAAATTTTTGAGCTGCTTTTACCAGACCAACGTTACCTTCGTTAATTAAATCGTTCAACGACAAACCATTGTGCTGATATTGTTTAGCTACCGAAACCACGAAACGAAGGTTGGCTTTCACCAATTTCTCCAATGCAAGCTGGTCGCCTTGTTTAATCTTTTGCGCAAGGGTAACTTCCTCCTCTGCTGTAACCAGGTCTACCTTACCAATTTCCTGTAAATACTTCTCTAACGACTCGCTTTCGCGGTTGGTGATGGATTTCGTAATCTTTAGCTGACGCATTGTTAATTAACCTCGTTTATTTCTTGTGAATTGAATGGTTCGTTAAATTAGAACGGTATGCTAATTAAAAAGTTTCCTGAAACTCAATAAAAATTAAAAATTGAGCCGGGGTGCAAATCTACTAAGATTTTCGATACAAATCAATAGCAGACCGTTTTTACCTGTAAAACGATAATTTTAACGCTTTCGGTATTCATACATGGTTTATTCACCTTCAGGCAATTGTAAGGGGTAATTGTCATTGTTGGCAAGGGCTTTACTGCGTATATTTGAACATCTTATGCGGAAATGGTTGCTGATTTATGCGCTTTTTAGCGGCTTTAGTGCCTATTCACAAGCCTTTTATGAAGGTCCTTCGTGGACGGACTTCGGCGATTTGACCTATACTGCCTTCGGTTGGAGCATGAGTAATGCCGGTGATGTGAATGGTGATGGCTTTGAGGATATGATTGTTTCCGCTATCGACTACAGCAACCCTGAGGAAACAAATGGCGAGGAAGGCAAACTGGCGCTTTACTACGGCGGACCAGACGGGCTTGAAACCGAACCCGCATGGGAGTTTGAGTCTAATAACGATAGTTCTGTGTTGGGTTTTAGCACTTCCGGTGGCGATTTGAACGGAGATGGATTTAGTGATGTGGTTGTAGGCTGTTTGCAATGGACAGGGGAAGAATACAATGAAGGACGTATTTACTTATGGTACGGCTCAGAAAGCGGTTTAAACGCGGGTGAGCCGGACTGGAGCCTCGATTTTGATCAGGTTTTTGCCCTTTTAGGCAGTGGGGTGGCTTTGGATGGGGATATTAATGGCGATGGGTATAACGACCTGTTTTTATCCGCCAAAATGTGGGACGAACCCGAAATAGAAGAAGGCAAAACATGGCTATACTGGGGCAGTCCCGACGGCCCCGTTGAATCCGGATGGAGCTGGCAGGCTAATCAGGAAGGTGCAATCTCGGGTTTTCCGGTAAATTATGCGGGAGATATCAATGCCGATGGATTTGATGATGTTATAATTGGGGCTAATCAATACGATTTTGATGAAATTGACGATGGCTTAGCAGTTGTTTTTTATGGCAGCGAAACCGGGCTTGCAGCTGAACCGGATTGGATGATGAGCAGCGGTCAAAAAAAATGCAATTTTGGTCACTGGGTCGATGGCGCAGGTGATGTAAATGGTGATGGATATGACGATGTGGTTGTTTCGGCACTTTTATATGAAAGCGACTCGGCAAGTCATAATGAAGGCCGCATTTTTGTCTACCACGGTTCAGCTACAGGTTTGTCAAACGAATTAAACTGGTTCGGAGAAATTAATCAGGCCGAAGCGCAATTTGGATACAGTTGTGCCGGTGCAGGCGATATTAATAACGATGGTTTTGATGATGTAATTGGTGGTGCAAAATATTGGACCAACGGAGAAGCAAATGAAGGTGGCGCGTTTGTTTGGTTTGGAAGTCCGACAGGACTCGAAATTGATTATTGTTTTTCTGCAGAAGGTAATCAGGCGGAGGGTTATTTCGGGCGACATGTTGGTGGAGATGCTGATTATAACAATGATGGTTATTCCGATTTTTTTGTTGGTGCTTACCGCTATTCCGAAATATTAGCAGCCGATGGAAAAGCATTTGCTTATAATGGTGCCACTCGACCTGCAGATTTTTATTTTGAAGAAGATACTTTTTGTATTGATGATGTAAATCCATTGCCAATAATTACCGGATTTACGGGAGGTACTTTTTCTTCTGCTGATGTTGTTGTAGAAGCAATATCCGGTGAAATTCATTTAATGGAAAGCGGTTTCGGCGGACCATTTATTATTACTTATACCGTTGATGGTTATTGCTCGGTAAATAAAACAATTTGGATACAAGATGCAAATGCCCTTACATTGTTTAATTATGAAAATGATAGTTTGTGTTTAAATGATGCAATAATAATTCCTGAAATAATTGTTCCATCAACAGGAACATTTTATTCGGATGATATTATTGTTGATGTAATTAACGGGGCAATCAATACTACAGATGTTGCCGCAGGTTGGGCGACAATTTATTATGCCGGTTCTACTGCGGCCGGTTGTAATTTTATTGACTCAATAGCCCTATATTTTCAGGAGCAAGTAACTATTAATTTGGATCAGGATACATTTTGTATTGATTTAGGTGAAGCAATTCCTTTAGTAAATATTCCGGGCGGTAACTATTTTTCACCTGATGCAATAGTGGATGTTTTAACAGGAACAATTGATTTACCTTCTACCGGTGTTGGCGGCCCGTATCAAATTTATTATAACGTAAATGCCATTTGTCCCGACGCATCTTTCATTTTCTACATCGATAGTGCAGATAATAATTTAGTTGCATTTCATTTTGAAGACGATACTTTTTGTTTATACGATTTAAATCCTTCTCCAGTTATTACTGGCTTAGCCGGGGGAATATTTTCATCGGCTACAGCAATATTAAACGACATCACCGGTGAAGTCAATATAATTGCAACAGGAGCAGGAACACATGTCATCTTATATCAACTTACATCCCCAACCGGATGTTCGCTTATGTTTACTGATAGCATTGCGATTAATAATCCGCCAATAGTTGCTATAACTTATCCTATAGACACCCTTTTTATTGGAGATGAAAATGTTACTCCTGAAATATTAGGATTAACAGGTGTAATCAATGCTATTCCCGATGGAGTTGTGTTTGCCGATGACTTCGGAACGATTGATTTAATTAATTCAACACCGGGAAATTATAGTATTTATATAACGGTAGAAGAAAATGGTTGTTATAATTCAGATAGCGCAACAATAACAATATTACCGGCATGTGAGGCGCCGCAAAATATTGTTGTTGATTATTACAATAGCAACAGTGTCATTATTAGTTGGGATGAACATGATTTTTATACCGACTATACAATTTTAGTTATTCTCGGCGATGACACCTTAACTTATTACGCCACTGAAAACACCATCACTATCACCGATTTATTACCTGATACAACTTATACCCTAGTGGTGATTACGAATTGCTCATCGTCACATAACAATGCAGGTAATCCACTAGTGATAACAACAGCAGCGTTAGCAATTGAAGATAATTTAGGGTTTAATATGCTAATTTTTCCCAATCCTACATCAAGTGATTTTACAATTTCAACTCCGCTTTTATTAAATGGTTGTAAGCTTTCCATATTTAATGTGGAAGGAAAACAGGTGTATTTGGAAACTCAACTGCCAAAACAAAATACATTTCTTATCACGTCCCATCAACTTATCTCTGGACTATATTTCATTCATTTAACTAACGGCAATCAAACAACATTTTCAACAATTGTAATAGAATAAAAAAAGCCTCAATTACGAGGCTTTAAATGATTTAGTTTATTCTTTTTTACAACAACTATGTAATTCTTCATAAGCCTTTGCATCAGCCGGCACTTCATCGGCATCATATCCAATAGCTGTTATTGCTGTCTTAATTGCTGCAGCATTTGTTTTTTCACTATCATATTTAACACCTATTACCTTAGTGTCCAAATCTAAATCTGCCAATTTAACTCCTTCAATTGCACCAACAGCTTTTTCAATTGCCGCTTTACAAGTGGCACATTGTGCTGAAGTTTTTATTTCAATATATTGTTTGCTTTGAGCCGATAAACTTCCTGTTATGATAAACAGGCTAAGCATCAAGATTATTTTTTTCATAATTACAAATTTATTAATTAATTAAATATTAAACGTATTCCTCCGTAAAATTTACGTTCCATTAGTGGTGCATAAATTACAGAGGCATCAAAATCCTCGCCAAAAGGATTGGTTGCGCCAATTATAGGTTCATGTTGCGTGTAATTGCCAATATTTTCAGAGCCCGCATAAATTTCCAGCTTTTTGAACTGTTTGGTTATTTGCCCCATAAACAATGTATACGCCGGTGAAGTTGTCCCCAAATCATGTGCCTCATGGTTATCGCTTAAATTTGGCAAACGGCTTGTTCCATAAAATTGTGATGTGGCATCAAAAAGTAAACCAGCGCGTTTCCACTCATAACTCAAATTTATTAAACCTCTGTGTTTATAGGTGAGAGGCACCTCTAATAATTCACCATTAAATGTTTCTTGTGCATCAATATACTTGTAGGCGGTTCTAATTTCAAATCTTTTTAATAATTCATAATTTATTTCTGCTTGCAAAACATTGCTATAAGAATCACCTTTTAAATTATAAATATAAATTGAATCGTCATCAGAATCAATATCTACTACAACCTGATTCACAAAATCGGTGCGGTAAACATCTAATGTAAAAGTACCCTCTCTAAAGTTGAGTTTAAATGGTTGAATTACAGTAAACCCATAATTCCATCCCTGCTCCGGCAATAACGATTCGGTTATTACCAAACTACGGTTGCTGGTAAGTAATGTGGTATTTTCTGCAAAAACATTTGCCGTCCGATAACCTTTTCCTATTGAAGCCCGAATTGTTGTTGACTTAAACGCATTGTATTTCACATGCAAACGTGGAGTAATAAATGTGCCATATAAATTGTGCTGGTCTCCACGAACACCCACAAGTATACTCAACTTATCATCGGGTTTATATTGATACTCAGCAAATATTCCGGGAACAGATTCTTTGCGCAAATAATTTATAGAATCAAACACCTCATCAAAATCGTTATATAAATAACTCGCTCCGGTTTTTATGGTATGATTGGTATTTAAAATAAACGACTGAAAAATAAAATTAGCAGATGCATATACCTCTTTACCGTTATAGCGGTTCAAACCAAACAACCCATTCTGTTCATGTTGCGCAAAATTCACGATGGTTCCAATTGAAGTGTTTGGGCGATCAAATACAAATCCGTTTTTCATAAATGCCTCAAATCGATTGATATTTACTTCTACTCCATAACCATTGTTAACCGAGGGCTCAAGCGATTTATCATAATTGATCTGACCACCAGTTAAATCACTTTTAACATATTTAAATCCAAACTGCGCTTCGTGAATATTATCGGAAAAATAATTCCATTTGTTCATAACAGCGTAAGTCGAATTGAGTGGAGCATCTAAAAATGTATCACCATTGTGGTCCAGTTTGTTTTGCAGCTGACTGGTATGCGTGTAAAGTGCAGTTGCCCATTTTTCATTAAACAGATGTTTAAAATTAACATTGGCTTCATATCTGCCGGAGTTACTGGCAAATAAATTAATCAACCAAATTTCATCATCTATATCATAAGGCTTTTTAATTTCTGTATTTATTGCTCCTGTAATGCCCTCATATCCATTCACAACTGAGCCGGGGCCTTTTGTAATTTGAATACTTTCAATCCACGGACCGGGAATAAATGTTAAGCCATAACTCGATGCCAACCCACGAACATTAGGCATATTTTCAACCATGATTTGAGAATAAACCCCATCTAATCCCAACAATTTAATTGTTTTTGCACCGGTAATCGCATCACTAAATTCAGCATCTACGGTGTTGTTGGTTTCAAAACTTTCACTCAGATTACAACATGCTGCTTTTAATAATTCTTTTCTGTTTAGTGTTTCCGTATTTATGGTATTGATGGTATTGATTGTTCTTCCTCCGGTTTCACCTTCAATTGTAACAACTGCTAAATCGGCAATTGGTGTTAACATTACATGCAACGAATTATTGTTTTTAGTATCTAATGTATCATTTTCATACCCTACATAACTTACAACAATAAATTGTTGGTTATTATCCGTACGATTTAATGTAAAAAATCCCAATTCATTAGAAACTGTTCCCGTAGTGGTGTTCAACCATACAATGTTGGCCCCGGGCAAACCAACCATTTTACCTTGTTCATCTGTGCTCATAACATGGCCGGAAACATCTTGTGAAAAAGATATTTTGCTTAAGCCTAAAAGCACCAATAATATATAATTATAATATTTCATTTGAGTATAATTTAAAATAAATGACTAAAATGTTCTTCAAGAGCTGAAAAACACAATTACACTAAAATGAAAATCAAATCTGAAGCGTCCTGATGTCGGACAAAATTTCTCGCCCTGATTTAGGCGGTGGTTGCGGAGAATAATTGGTTAATGCTACAATACTTGTTTCAGAGGCAGTAAATGATTGAAATAAAAACGTTGCCATTAAAACAAAACTATTGTCGTCAGAACGTTGAACTGATGCCTGATAATCTAATTTGTAAAAATTGGTTTCATCATCACAGCAATCTGAAGTTAAAGATGTTATATCTGAAACCTGGTCAATCGGACAACAAGAATCTATTTTAGAAGCAGAAACTGCTTGCTGTCCATCCATAAAACACATGTGTGAAAACATGGTAAACCCCGTTGATGTAGTAAATAATACCACCATCATTAAATAGGCACCAAAACGTTTAAACACCTTGTTCATTAGTACAAAATTACCATTTTTATGTCAAATTGACCTCTTTTAGCTTGTCAGGCATATCATAAGTCACCATTTACTACGTTATAACGGCTATCTTTGCTATAAAGTTTTGAACTTAAACAAAAAGTAAGCATGAAAATGAAAAAATCTGTTTTCCTCCTCACCTTAACCACCATTAGTGCTGTTATGTTCCTTAGTTCATGTGCTAAAAAAGAAGGGTGCATGGACCAGGCAGCATTGAACTATGACCCTGAAGCTGAGGTAGATAAGGGTTGTGAGTATGCCAGCGACGATGATGTAGCTGTAACCTTGCATATGCATCAAAATATTGGGGGCGGAGAGCTTGTTGAAGAGACTGCCTATACTATAAATGGAGTAGTTACTAATTTGAATTTAGTACAGTTTTATGTTTCAGCCATTACTTTAGTTGATGCTGCAGGTAACGAAATCACGAACGATGACGTTTATTTGTTAGTGAAACCTGAAGAAGAAGCTTATGCTATAGGCAATTTCCCTGCCGGCGATTATACCCAGATTAGGTTTGATATTGGTATAGATTCCGTTACCAACCATGCCGATCCCAGTAAATATGACATTGGCAATCCCTTAGGTGCTCAATTCCCAGCTATGCATTGGGGATGGAGTTTCGGTTATATTTTTGTTCGTATCGACGGCGAAGCTGATGCCGATGGCAATGGCGTACCTGACCCGGATGGCCAATTTGAAATGCATTTAGGAAGTGACGCTTATGTAGCCACAATTGAAATTGATTTACCTATTACTATCGCAGAAGGAAATGAAAATATTGTACACCTTGATGCTAATTGGGATACTTTTTTTACGGGTGTTGATATGGCAAATGACAATACAACACATGTAACAGATAATGCTGCTCTTTCAAGCTTGTTATATGAAAACATTTTTAATATGTTTTCTGCTGAAGAATAAATGAAAAAACAGAATACAACATATTATATATGTTTATTCTTTGCGGGAATTATTTTTAGTTCTTGCGCAAAAGACCCAAAAATTATTGTTGAACCGGATGCGTATGTGTTAAACGTACCATCCGGTTTTGTTTTTCCAAATATTCCTGAGGATAATCCTTTAACCACAGCCAAAATTGCTTTAGGAAAGAAATTATTTTATGAAAAAGCATTGTCTGTCGACTCTACCATTTCATGTGGAACATGTCATAAACAGGAATTTGCTTTTTCCGATAATGTTGCTGTTACGGCCGGTGTAGAAGGCCGTCTGGGATTTAGAAATGCACCCACCTTAACCAATATAGCCTGGTCGCCTGAAATGTTGATGGATGGTGGGAATCCGACACTAGAAACACAGGTGTATGTGCCTATTGAAACACATTTCGAAATGGATTTTAATATGGTATTATTGGTAAACAGATTAAATGCTGATGATGAATATGTAGATGCATTTAATAATGTGTTTGGCACAAACCCGGACCCATTTGGAATAACACGTGCATTAGCCGCTTTCGAAAGAACGATAATAAGTGGTAATACACGTTTTGATCAATATTATTATCAAGGGAAAACGGAAGTGCTTAATGAACAGGAAATAAATGGTATGCAATTATTTTTTAGTCCGGCACTAAAATGTGCTTCCTGTCATAGTGGTTATTTATTTACTGATTTCACATATCAAAACAATGGTTTTTTTGCTGATTACAGCGCAGATTCCGGTCGCGCCAGAATATCGTTATTAAGTGAAGATGTCGGTAAATTTAAAGTGCCCACCTTGCGCAATATTGCATTAACCGGTCCGTATATGCATAACGGACAAATTAATAGTCTCGAAGCAATTATTGATAGTTATGCCAATGGAGGCAGCGGTCATATTAATCAGAGTGAATTAATTCAGGGATTTGTTTTAACCGCCCAGGAAAAAGAAAATTTAATATTGTTTTTAAATACATTAACTGATAATCAATTCATTAATAATCCGGACTTAGGTGAAGATTGAATTATTTTGATGATATTTTTGTTTTTTATCTAACTTTACTTACAAATGAAATGGCGTAGCTTAACAATATTGTTTTTTAGTTTTTTTGTTATACTTTTTACTCAGTGTAAAATAGACCCCGAAATTTTTAGCGGCGAAGAATGGGTGTACGATCCAACGCCGTATGCGGTTATGTCGCCTATGGGCATTCCAAATGTGCCAAATACCAATGGTAATCCGTTGACCGCAAAAGGTGTTGAATTAGGGAGATATTTATTTTATGACCCCATTTTATCTGCTGATAGTTCACTATCGTGTGCAGGTTGCCATAGTGTGAACCATGCATTTTCTGATACGGTTAAGTTTAGTATTGGTATAGATGGAATTGCCGGAAAAAGAAATGCAATGCCCATTTTTAATTTGGGATTTCAACCATATGATAACGGATTTTTTTGGGATGGACGTGCAACAACTTTAGAAGACCAAGCGTTAATGCCAATTCAGGACCCGGTTGAAATGCATGAAATATTACCTAATGTAATAACAAAATTATCGCGTTCAGATATTTATCCTAAAATGTTTTATGAAGCATTTGGCGAATCGAAAATTACTGCAGACTTAACAGGAAAAGCTTTAGCACAATTTGTAAAATCGCTGTTAGCAGGCAACTCTAAATTTGATAGTGTTGTAGCAGGATTTGCATTTTTTACTGACGACGAATTAGCCGGTTTTTTATCATTTGAATCCCTGGAAGGTGGCGATTGTTTTCACTGCCACGGTGTAAATGGTGGATTGTTTTCAGATTATATTTATCGCAATAATGGTATTGACCTTGCAAACAGATATTTTGATTTTGCCGATGCCGGTTACGGTTTAATTACCGGTGATACTTCCGATTATGGGAAATTTAAAACACCCTCATTACGCAATATCGAATTAACGGCGCCATATATGCACGACGGGCGTTTCGCCACTTTAGAAGAAGTATTGGATTATTATTCAGAAGGTGTAAACGACACACAGTTTACCGATAATTTTATGCAATTTGCATTTCAGGGAGGTGTTCAATTAGATGCAACAGAAAAAGCACAATTAATTGCATTTTTAAAAACACTTACGGACCATACACTAAAGGATAATCCTATTTATCAAAATCCGTTTGAAGAAGATTAATTTTATTTTGCAATAGTCACAGTGTCGACAAACTGTTGCATTTCTTTTAATACATCATCTACTAATTCTTTATTGAAGGCATCAACAGGTGGAGTGTAATTAAAATCCACCAACCATGTTTCATTTTCTTTAATTAATAAAGTTTCCATTGTAGTACTGTCTAACGATGTCCATATATGTATAAAGGCAGAGTCGTTACCAATTTTAGATTTATCTGCATCTACTTTATAAATATAAGTTGTTGGTGTTGCTTCCTGTACAATTTGTAAAGCGCCTTCAATAAATTTAAAATCGTTGCTCAATTTTTCTTTGCTTGCTGCTGTTACTAATTCACTTGCTTTTTCCAGGTTATGTTCATTAAACAATTGGTTATAAAATTCTAAAGCAACATTTTCCGGTGTTGATTTTTTTCCGGAGCAGGAACTGATAATAATTGCTGCCAACAAGAGGAGAGGGCTGTTTTTGAGCGACATGTGGTTGAATTCAGAACAAATTAACGCAATGATTGGCAGATTATGATTTTTGGGGATTCACTTTAACATTTCAATTAGCTAATTAGCTAATTAGCAAATTAGCTGATTAGCTGATGGGGTGAGTGAGTGGAGTAAAATATCAAGGTGTTTAGATGTTTCGCCTTTGTGTTGCTTTGAGCTACTTGGAGACTTTGTGGCCTGTTTTCGAATGTAGTTCGTCACCATTTCATGCAAATGTTTCAAGGCAATGAACGTGTTAATCTTTCAATTTCGCGCAGTGAGCCTCGAAGTAACACGAAGGATTTAGGCAAATCATTTCATAACTACTAAAAAAGTACAGGCAATTTTCATCATTTAATTTTCACTCAGAGCCACTCATCACTCATGTCCGCCGAGGCGGACAACTCATTACTCATTCGATGAGAAATGAGGAATGAGTGATGAGTGATTTTGGATGAACTTGACATTTAATATTTGACACAACATTTTTAGATAGCATTACAAGCAATTATTAAGACTTACAAGCCTCGATACACCGCTCATTACTCATGTGAGCTCCGCGAACAACTCATCATTCATAAAAAAACCCGGACAATGCCGGGTTTTTTATATCAATGGTTTAAGATCAACTGCATCCTAAGCTTTCGCCACAGTTTAAGCATTTGTAGCAAGTACCGTTGCGAATAGTGGTGTGACCACATTTCGGACAAGGTGGAGCATCGCCCATTAACGATTTGTTAGCTGCATCTGTAGCATTAACTATTTCGTATTTTTCGGCAGTAGCTTTTCTTGTTGCTTGTGCTTTTTTCTCTTTTGATTCTGCAATCGGTTCAGTTACCGGATAGTTGCCGGTAGCTTCCGTCGAAATATCCTGAGTCGATTTTTCTAAAGTACTTAAATCTTCCGGTGCAACATGCACTAAGTCGGTACGATTTAAATATTCGAATCCTAATAAACGGAATACATAATCTACTATCGAAGTACTGAATTTAATATTGGCGTGATCAACCGGTCCGCTTGGTTCGAAACGGGTGAAAGTAAATTTATCAGCAAATTCTTCCAGTGGCACACCGTATTGTAAACCGATAGATACTGCAATAGCAAAACAGTTTAACAATGAACGATATGAAGCACCTTCTTTGTGCATATCGATAAAGATTTCACCTAACGTGCCATCTTCATATTCACCTGTGCGCACAAATATGGTTTGACCACCAATTTTAGATTTTTGTGTAAAGCCATCGCGTTTCGCAGGTAATTTTTTGCGTTCAACTACGCGTGACAACTGACGTTTGAAAATAGTATCAGTTGACTGCATAATAATGCTGCGTGCTGCTTCGAGTACTTCTTCTGAAGTCCATTCGTGTTTTGGTGCTTCTTTTTCCTCTTTTGCATCGCTTTTGGTAGAAAGTGGTTGCGATAATTTAGAACCGTCGCGATATAAAGCATTTGCTTTTAATCCCAACTGCCAGCTCATCATATAACAACCTTCAATATCTTCAACCGTTGCCTCGTTAGGGAGGTTGATGGTTTTAGAAATAGCACCTGAAATAAATGGTTGAACGGCACCCATCATACGCACGTGACCGTATTGGTGGATATAACGTTCACCAATTTTTCCGCATTTATTTGCGCAATCAAATACTGAATAATGTTTTTCTAATAATTGTGGTGCACCTTCAATTGTCATGGTACCACAAATGTGATTATTAGCAGCTTCAATTTCTTCTCTTGAGAAACCTAATGCGCGTAATAAATTAAATCCGGGTTCAGTATAATGTTCGGCGCTGTAACCAAGGCGTTCCATGGTTGCTTCACCTAAAGTGAATACGTTAAATGCAAAGCTGATATCAAATGCAGCAGCCATTATTGAATCCACATGTTCCACTTCTTCATGCGTAAAACCTTTCAGTTTTAATGATTCGAAATTGATATGTGGTGCACCTTTTAATGTACCGGTTCCTTTTGCATAATCAACAATTGCCTGAATACTTTCGTCTTTATATCCAAGATTTTTGAGTGCAAGCGGAATACTTTGGTTAATAATTTTGAAATAACCACCACCTGATAATTTTTTGAATTTCACTAAAGCAAAATCAGGTTCAACACCGGTAGTATCGCAATCCATTAATAAACCAATTGTTCCTGTTGGAGCAATTACTGTGGCTTGCGCGTTGCGGTAACCAAATTGTTCACCTAATTGCAATGCGCCATCCCATGCGTTACAAGCCGCTTTGAGTAAGTATTCAGGACATAATGCCTGATCGATACCCATTGGTTTGATTTCGAGGTTTTCGTAATTTTCTGATGCATTATATGCTGCATAACGGTGGTTACGCATAACACGCATCATATCTTCTTTATTTAAATCGTAACCTTTAAATGTTCCTAAAACGCCCGCCATTTCAGCCGATGTTTTATAGGAAATACCGGTCATGATAGCAGAAATAGAACCTGCAATTGCACGAGCTTTATCGCTATCATAAGGAATACCCGATACCATTAATACAGAACCGAGGTTAGCAAATCCTAAACCGAGTGTACGGAATTCGTAAGATAATTGCGCTACTTCTTTTGAAGGGAATTGCGCCATTAATACTGAAACTTCCAATACTACAGTCCAGATGCGACAAGCATGTTCAAATGCTTCTACATTAAATACGAGTTTATCGTCGTCGTAAAACTTGCGTAAGTTGATAGATGCAAGGTTACAAGCGGTATTGTCGAGGAACATATATTCGCTGCATGGGTTAGATGCATTGATACGTCCTGATTTAGGACATGTATGCCACTCGTTGATAGTAGTATCATATTGAATACCTGGGTCAGCACAACGCCACGCAGCGTAAGCAATTTTTTCCCACAATTTTTTCGCATCAACGGTTTTCATCACTTTACCGTTAGAGCGACCAATCAATTCCCATTCTTTTTCTTCTTCAAGTGCTTTGAAGAATTTATTAGAAACACGAACCGAGTTATTAGAGTTTTGTCCTGAAACTGTGCGGTAAGCTTCACCTTCATAATCAGATGAATAACCAGCAGCAATTAAGGCAGCAACTTTATCTTCTTCTTTTACTTTCCAGTCAATAAACGTTTCAATTTCCGGGTGATCGAGGTCTAAACACACCATTTTGGCCGCACGACGTGTTGTTCCACCTGATTTAATTGCACCGGCAGCAGCATCACCAATTTTTAAGAAGCTCATTAAGCCACTTGATGTTCCGCCACCAGATAATTTTTCACCTTCACCACGAATTTTCGAATAATTGGTACCAACACCTGAGCCGTATTTAAAGATACGTGCTTCGCGTGTCCACAAATCCATAATACCACCCTGATTTACTAAATCGTCGTCCACACTTAAAATAAAGCAAGCATGTGGCTGAGGGCGCTCGTAAGCAGAGGTAGATTTTTTAAGCTCTTCTGTTACCGGGTCAACATAATAATGTCCCTGTGGCTTTCCTTTAATGCCATAGGTAGAATATAAACCGGTATTGAACCATTGTGGTGAGTTAGGAGCAGCTAACTGACCAACTATCATATATACTAACTCTTCATAAAAGATATTAGCATCTTTTTTTGATGAGAAATAACCATAGTCTTCACCCCATTGCTTCCAGCAATCAGCTAAACGGTGTGCAACCTGTTTAATAGAGGTTTCGCTTCCTAATGAACCATCAGCTTGTGGAACACCAGCCTTGCGGAAATACTTTTGCGCAAGAATATCGGTAGCCACTTGACTCCATTCTTTAGGAACTTCAACATTATACATTTCAAATACTGCGTCACCGGTTGTATTCCGGATAACGGATGAACGGAGCTCGTATTCGTACTGGTCGAAGGGGCTCACTCCTTCTTTTGTAAAGTAGCGGTCAAATTGTAACCCTGCTTTTTGTTTTTTAGCGCTGGCCATAAATTGTGATAAGATTCGTTTCGGTTCGTAATTGGTTATTGACAGAAAAACCTCCCACTTTTCGGCGAGAGGTTTTACGAAAGTATGACATAAAAGTGTTTACAAACAAGTCACACTTTTCCACCTCCATGTTCATAAACGACCTTTTGTATGATTTACAGTGCATCGGGTTTGTACACATATATTTTTATATAATATGATTGATGAAACGTACTGTGCTGTTATGTTGAAATAAACATATAAAATGGGGAAAACATTTCATAAAAAAATTTGGATGCCGAAAAAAGAGATGTTTAATAGGTATAAAATGAATAAAACAATACGTATCTTTATTTTTCATACGTATAATGAAAACAAAACTCACTTTAAGCATCGATAAAAACGTGATTAAAAAAGCACGTTCCATTAGTCGTAATCAAAAACGTTCGGTTTCTGCTTTGTTTGAAGAATACATTGAACGCTTGTATGAAATAAATGATACATCAGAAAAAAAATCGCCAACTATTGTATTATCGAAAGGTATCATTAAATGGAAATATCCTGAACAAATTACTTACAAAGAATTAATTAAAAATAAAGAAGATAAACCCGCTCGTTGAAAACCGTTTTTATTGATACGGATATTTTGCTCGATTTTTATTTCGGGAGAAAACCTTTTGGCGATTATGCTGAACAGGTATTGGTATTATGTGAAAATAAAAAACTGGAAGCATTTGTCAGCACACAAAGTATTATTACCTGTTATTATTTTTTGCGTAAAGAAATAGGTAAAGTAAAAGCCGTAGAACATTTACAACAATTGTTACATATTGTAGAAATTATTGAAATAAATAAACAAGATATTTTAATGGCATTTAATTCCAACTTCACTGAATTGGAAGAAGCACTACTACATAACGCTGCAACAAAAACTGAATTCACCGATGCCATTATTACACGCAATCCGAAGGATTTTAAAAATGCCGTGGTGCCGGTGGTGAATGCGAATGATTTTTTGAAAAAATTTTATTTGTAATGTTTAAATGTGTTGGGGCGGATAATCATCCGCCCCCACGGGGCGGGGCGAATAAAAATGCGTGTTTTTTGGTTTTAATGAACTTTGTGGGCAATTTATATGTATATACATACAAATTGCTGAAATTTGCGATATTCGCACAGCGTAATCAAAAAAGGAAACGTTATGAAAAATGTTGTATTACATACGGCAAACACAAGAGGGCACGCTAACCACGGTTGGCTGGACTCTTATCATACGTTCAGTTTTGCTCAATATTATAATCCTGAACGGGTGAATTTTGGTGTGTTAAGGGTGCTTAACGACGATACCGTTGCGGCTGGTATGGGCTTTGGCAAACATCCGCACGACAATATGGAAATTATTTCCATTCCGCTGGAAGGCGATTTGGAACATCAGGATAGTATGGGTAATAAAACGGTAATCCGTTCGGGCGATATTCAGGTGATGAGTGCAGGAACCGGCGTTACGCATAGCGAATACAATAAAAACAGCGACAAACCCGTAAAATTTTTACAAATATGGGTGTTCCCGAATAAAAAAAATGTGGCGCCGCGTTACGATCAAATTACATTAAACGAGGCTGACAGTAAAAATAAACTACAACAAATATTATCACCTAATCCGGATGATGCCGGTGTGTGGATACATCAAAATGCATGGTTTTATTTAGGCAAATTTGATAATGGCATTGTTACAGATTATACCTTAAATGATAAAAACAACGGCGTTTATTTTTTTGTATTAAACGGCTCCGTAAAAATTGATGAACAATTATTAAATAAACGCGACGGATATGGTGTATGGGATATTACATCTTTAAAAATAACTTCCAATGAACCAAACACGGAGATATTGGTTATGGAAGTTCCAATGAAATTAAATTAAACAAATACATAAAATGAGTACAGCAACTACAACAACAAGAAACTGGGTGGTAGATCCAACCCATTCAACTATCGGATTTAGTGTAAAACACTTAATGATGACAACCGTTCGTGGTGAATTCGAAAAATACACCATTGACGTAACAACACAAGGTGAAGATTTTATGACTGCAGTAATTGCATTTGCAGCAGAAACTGCAAGCGTAAACACCCGCAACGAAGGTCGCGACACCCATTTACGCAGCGATGATTTTTTTAATGCAGAGGCATATCCTGCAATTACTTTCAAACCGACAAAATTTGAAAATGTAGACAGTGATGGCAGCTACGAATTATACGGCGATTTAACCATCCGCGACGTAACAAAAAACATTAAACTGGATGTTGAATTTGGTGGTGTAATGAAAGACCCTTGGGGAAATGCTAAAGCCGGATTTACCATTAACGGAAAAATTAACCGTACCGATTTTAAATTAAACTGGAATGCCGCTTTGGAAACAGGTGGTGTATTGGTGAGTGAAGATGTTAGAATTAATTGTGAGATACAGTTGGTAGAGGTGAAGTGAGGCTGTGGCGTCGATTTAAAAGATTGATGATATTTGAACCCGTTGATTACTCAACGGGTTTTTTATTTTTTGATTGAACAAGTTTGAGCAAATTTTAATACATAGACAAAATATCATCTTGATTTCTAGTGTAATAATTTTATTCCAACAAAACTACTTCGTTAGCGCCATCTAAATCAGTCATGACAATTGAAGTGGAAATAATGTAGCCTGAATTATTTTCTAATAATTTAATGGTGTTTTTTTCCCAAATGATTATATCTAATGCCGAAGAGAAATTTGGATATAATAAGGAATTTTTAGGGCAATAATCACGAAATATTTCGGTCTCCATAGTTGTGATGTTAGTGATACTGTAAAATCCGGAGCCAAACCAAAAAATGTGTTCTGAATCAGGAAACCATCTTGTATCACTAATCATGTCAAAAGGAGAACCTGAAGTATTTGTGATGATAGGACTGAATGTAGTTAAAGTAGTATCGTAGTAACCAAAGGAAGATGGCTCACCAGCTCTTCTCATTGAAATTTTTGTCCCATCAGGTGACCAACTTGGACAATATAGAGCTTGGTCTTCTAAACTATCAATTACATTTCCATTTAGATCAGAGATTTTAATTGCGATATAATTATCTAATTGATATTTAAAAATAATTTTATCACCACGTGGATTAACTTCCGGCGAATAATTAGTCCCGTTTGAAAAAAGTAATGTTAAACTATCACCATCAGGTTTGATTTTCCATATATCTTCATCTTTATTAAATATTATCCAGTCTGTTTTACTCCATTTGGGTGATCCCGATACATTGTCTTGTATATATGAAATTGTAAGGTCAACAATGTTTAATACACAAAGGCGTGAAATTCCCGAGGTTGGTTGTTCTTCGATATATACAATTTCATTTTCATTAGATGGATTAAAACAAGGTTTTAAATACTGAATTGCTGCATAATCGGCAATTGGGCCATTTATACCAAAATCAATATCAGGAAAAAAACACGGATCATCATCAATTATGATTTGTTCATCAGGTTTGCATGACCAAACGAATGACGAGAGGAGTAGAATGACTAAACCACGATTCCAAATAATTAATCTCCAATATTTAATTTTCAAGTTAAAGCTATTTACGATAATGGTATAAAAATATATAAAAAAAGATACTATGAGTATATTAAATGAATAAATTTAAAACGGCCTACTTGCTTGTAAACGACAATCATCGCTTCGTAGGTGTCCTCAATTATAAATTGTAAGGGCGGATGCAATTCGCCCCTACAATTTATAATCGAGGACAGATTGTAGAAAAAATGAAATTAAAAAGCGTTATGCCTTCAACTAAAATGATATTTTTAAAATAAATTGAGCAAATGGTCGAGGTTTGTAGGGGCGAATTGCATCCGCCTATACAAGCCTCGAATATTTGCGATGGCATAGGAGAAATGCAATTCAAATATCGATGCTTACTCCTTCACCCAAACCACTATCTCTCCATTTTCCGCTTTCACCCAATACATACCACTCGCAAAATCGGCTACCGAAATCGTATTTAATCCGATAAATAAATTTGTGTGTAATATTTCTTCACCCAATTGATTTACAATGGTAATATTTTGTGTCACATCCGATTGAATAAATAAAATAGTATTTACAGGGTTAGGGAAAATGTGAATGGTGTTTTTTACAATATCATTCACAGCTAAACCTTCATCAGCAATTTGGTCGCAATCGTCGTCGAGGCCGTTTAATGTTTCATTAGCTCCTGGGTAAATTTCAGCATTCGTGTCATCACAATCAGTATTATTTACCACATAACCAAGTGGTAATCCACATGAAAGTGAATCCATTAATGGATTGCCAAAATCATCATCGTCATTATCTTGATAGGATAAAAGGTAAGTTAAATTATCATCGGTTATTCCATCACAATCATCATCTAAATAATTACAGAGTTCAATAGCTCCGGGATATATTACATTATTGGTATCATTGCAATCGGTATTATCTAAAACATAACCAGTTAATTCATTACATGCAGATGAATCATTTAATACATCACCAAAAGTATCACCATCATTATCTGCAAAATAGGTTACAAATGTTGCATCCTCGTCTGTTAATCCATTACAATTATCATCGATGGAATTACAAATATCTGTTAATGTGGGATGGATTTCGGGATTTAAATCGTTGCAATCGGTGGAATCTAAAACATAATCTAATGGGGCTTCGCAAGCTAATGTGTCAAATGAAATATCACCAAAACCATCGCCATCAGTATCAGCGTAATATCTTGTAGTACAAAAACCAAGCTTTACTGTCCAAACATTGAGGGAACCATACGTTGGTGTTACGTCATAGTCAATTGAATTTGAATATCCTGATATTATAATTTCATCGTCATTAATTTTTTTAATAGAATAAGGCAGATCAATTAGTGAACCTCCCATTGATTTTTGCCATAATATTTCGCCTAAACTATCAACTCCTAATATCCAAAAATCATTACCTCCATGTGTAAATTCGACATCTCCATTCACAAAATTTGCAACTGATGCGATAATAAATTGATTATCTGTATAAGCAATTAAGTCATAAGTGTTCTCAATCCCTATTCCGCCGTAGACTTCTCCCCAAATGAAATTTCCATTTGCATCAGTTTTAAATAACCATATATCTGTTGCACCGTAATATCCTTCAACTAATCCGTCATCGGATTGTGTTTCCGATAGAACCATAAGTTGTCCATTTGATAATTCAATCACCGATGCACCATAATCAGGCCAAGACCCACCATAATTTTTACTCCAAATGAGTTCACCTTCGGGTGATATTTTCATTAAAACAACGTCGTAATCGCCATAAGTAATGTCGATATCACCATCATAACCCTCTGAATGTCCAACGAAAATATAATTGCCATCCTGCGTTTCGATGGCACCTTCTACATAATCGAACTCAGACGAGCCAAAACATTTATTCCAAAGCATATTCCCAGTCAAATCAAACTTGACAACCCATATATCCGGCTCTCCATAATCACCATAATGTCCAATTACATCACCATCATTCGATTGGGAGGTTCCTACACCGAGATAACCACCATCACTTGTTGGTATTATTGATTTTATACCTTCATTATGTGAACCCCCATAATTAAATTGCCATACAAAATCACCTAAATCATCTAATTTAAATACCCATAAATCCTTAAAACCATTATTTCCTGTGAGATTACCATCCATGGAGCCACTATTTCCAGCAATTATGTACCCACCATCCTGAGCCAAACAAGCTGCCTTACCATAATCATAATCACTTCCACCATATGCTCTACTCCAAATAATTTCTCCATTTATATCTGTCTTTACAACATATACATCATCTAGTCCATGGTTATCAATAATATCACCATCAATTGATTGTTCTTGTCCAACCATTAAAAAACCGCCATCTAAAGTTTCTAATACTTCATATCCACGGTCATCATGATTTCCACCGTATCCATGTTCCCATATTATTTCAGGGGACTGTGCAAATGTTTCCTGCACAACAAAAATTAAGGTGTAGATAAAAATTAGTGATTTCATGTATATTTTGTCGGGACATCTAAGGTAGCGAATACTTTGCATAGAGTTTAATAATAACAATCGCAGGCAAGACTCTTCTCGGACAGGGCTTGGTTTTTACAATTTTAATATTTCCGATCTCACTCCTTCACCCAAACCACCATCTCTCCATTTTCCGCTTTCACCCAATACATACCACTTGCAAAATCGGCTACTGAAATCGTATTTAATCCGATAAATAAATTTGTGTGTAATATTTCTTCACCCAATTGATTTACAATGGTAATATTTTGTGTCACATCCGATTGAATAAATAAAATAGTATTTACAGGGTTAGGGAAAATGTGAATGGTGTTTTTTACAATATCATTCACAGCTAAACCTTCATCAGCAATTTGGTCGCAATCGTCGTCGAGGCCGTTTAATGTTTCATTAGCTCCTGGGTAAATTTCAGCATTCGTGTCATCACAATCAGTATTATTTACCACATAACCAAGTGGTAATCCACATGAAAGTGAATCCATTAATGGATTGCCAAAATCATCATCGTCATTATCTTGATAGGATAAAAGGTAAGTTAAATTATCATCGGTTATTCCATCACAATCATCATCTAAATAATTACAGAGTTCAATAGCTCCGGGATATATACCAGCAATTGTGTCGTTGCAATCAAGGTTATTATTTACATATCCGATAATTGTTTCAATACAAGTATCAATTGACGCATCAGGATTACCATAGGTGTCACCATCCACATCTATATAAAATGTATAAATGGTTAACCCTTCATCAATTTCAATATTACAATTATCATCAATGCCGTTGCATAATTCATCTTTTACTGGATTAACATCAAAATTTAAATCGTCACAATCTGTGCTATCTAAGATATACCCTATCGGCATATCACAACTTAAAGAATCTGAATTCAAATCACCAAATCCATCTAAATCAGCATCGGCATACCACATAATGAGGTTACAAGGAGGCTCAAGTTTAATGACCCAAGAATCCCAAAAACCATAATTCAACGCTAAATCTCCATCTATTGATTCTGCCCAACCTGCTACAACTAAGCTATTATCGTTTGTGTTAATAATTGTATTGCCTTGATCGCTTAGTGTTCCGCCAAGAGACTTCTCCCATTGAAGTAAACCATTTGAGTCTAAATTTACTACCCAAAAGTCTGAATAAACCAACTCACCGTGGTGTCCAGATACATCTAAATCATCCGAACCTGAATAACCATTTAAGAGAATTTTATTATCGGTAGAAATTGAGACTGAGCTGCAAATGTCTGTCTTTGAACCACCAAAACATTTTCTCCAAATTGAATTACCAGCAGTATCTAAACATAAAATCCAATAATCATAAAGCCCACCACGATAGTCAATTATATCACCATCAGATGATTGAGTATATCCGCCGACAACAATATTCCCGTTGTTTAATAAATCTACAGAAACTGCTTCTTCAAAATTTGTTCCGCCAAAGGACTTTTCCCAAATAATATCGCCGGAGTTATTCAATTTTAAAACCCAATAATCCCATTCACCTTTATTTTCTGTAACATCATAATCGCTAGACTTACTATAGCCTACAACAATATATTCATTTTCAGAAGTTGAAATTATGCTTCTAGATTGATCAACACTTGAGCCACCATAAGTCCTTTGCCATTGAATGCCTCCAACGGAATCAATTTTTACAACCCAATAATCCGAAAAACCATTGTTTGAAGTAACATCAAAATCTTCTGATGCCGTATACCCAGAAAAAATATAACCACCATCAAGTGTTTGTTCGATTGACCTTCCAATATCGGCACTAGAGCCACCATAAGTTTTTTGCCACTGCATATTACCCATGGAATCGGTTTTAATAATCCACACATCATTCAAACCTTTATTTTCAGTTATGTCACCTGAGTTTGAAAAAGTATTGCCAATAATTGCAAAACCCGTATCCTTTGTCTGTATTATATCATAACCATAGTCTGAATTTGTTCCACCATAACATTTCGACCATGTTAAAACTCCAAGTTCATCTAGTTTAATTAACCAAATGTCTTGGTTCCCGTGTTGTCCAATTACATCCAAATCATTAGAATACGTTCCACCTATAGCTGCATACCCATCGTCTAAACATTGTACAATTGCGGATAAATCCTCTTGGTTACTTCCACCAAAAGATTTAGACCACTGAATTTCTGGAGCTTGTGCTTGAATAATTTTTACAACTGCAATAAATAGTATTGTGCAATAAATTTTCATGGATATTATCAAGATACTAAGATAATAATTAAAAGTTAGGTGAAAAAGACCCATTACCAAAATAGAAGAACCATCAAATCCCTGCGGCAATCAAGACAATTCATAGGTTGTATTAGAACGGTTTACACAGTTAATTTTTTGCTTCGATTTATCACAAAGTTGTGAATAATATTAAATTTTTAATTGATGCACGTATCCTGCTCGGACAATTGGAGGGTTTTTGGGTTAATGAAATGCATTGCTTCATAGGTGTCCTTAATTATAAATTGTAAGTACGCATGCAATTCAAATATCAATACTCACTCCTTCACCCAAACCACCATCTCTCTTTTTTCGTTTTCACCTTACTCCTAAATCCATTTTTTTACAATTGTTGCGGTTTTTGTAGTTAGCTGGGTGAAATATATTCCCGGCATTAAGTCTTTTATTTTAGCAACTCCGGTTTCGTCAAATGCAATATCTGCAATTTGGCTAAAATGTTGTAAGAATAAATGTCTTCGATTTGAATTTTTTCTGCGGGGCACAGAACCGTCACTTTTGCCAAAACGTGTTATAAGCTGTGTTTCTTTGTTTTTGTTAGTTTTTATCTTTAATTACTGTTGTGTCAGAAAGTCTGTCGTGAAAACCATTTGGTGTAAACAGAAATGAAATTTGGTCAAATGGGATAAGACGGCAAAACGTTCTTCTCACAATGTCTCCAAGCTCTGGCTTTGTCCCATTATTATTTACAACTTTTGTATTAGTTATAAACTTTCCAATTGTCTTTTGATACTTAGTTTCCATAAAAACATAATATACAATGAAGCCTGTTGCAAACATTAAATAACGCAAAATTATCTTTAAATTTTGGTCTGTCGGATTTATAAAAAGTCCAATTACGAAAGTAAAAATCATTGTAAAAATTATAAACGCAATTGTGTCAACAATGAAGTGTATAAACCTAGTCAATGCACTCAGCTTTTTAGAGTCGATCTCCTTTTGTTCCTCAATTTTTGCTTTCAGGTCGACTTTTACTTGCTCAATTTTTGTCATGTCAATGTTACGTTTTTTGATTTCTTCCTCAGCAGCTTCAATTGCCATAGGTTGATAGGCATCTCTGTCAACAAAGACTATTTTAATAAGATCCTCGTCAGTTCGTTTTGACATTGCGTCTTTAAAGTCTGTATTCATTGTTTGTCATTTTATGTTTGACTTAATGTTTTCGCTTTTCGGTCGTGCAAGATAGCCTATAAGATTATTTTTTCAAAACAAACTATATCCGAAAGTCCTTAAAAAAAAACCACAATGCATTAATTATCAAATATAAAAATTGCGTTTTTTAAATATATTATTTGGGAAAAGTTGCACAAAGAAATCTTGGCAATTGTTGCATTTCAAAAATTTGTTGCGTGAATAACTGTTATTGAAAATGATTTTAAGGGCTGTAAAGGGTTTAGAAAGGCTGGCTATAGACTATGTCACACTTTTAATAACATCCAATATGTTACAGACTTATATCTATTATTTTACGGATTTAATCTTTTGCGTTTTTGATAGTTTTACCATGTCACAAAACTGCTTTAAACTATACGCAATAATTTTGTGATAGTTACGATAATATGCACAGTTAGCCGTGATTGAAACGGAAACCCCGCATTCCGCTTTTTCAGCGGAAGCGGAGTTGCAGTGGAAAGCACGTGCCGATTTTGTTGGTGTGCAGAAATGTTCCTGCTCCAAAAAAAAGAAACGGTTTATTGGTCGGGCACCTGCTTTCCTGTCAGCAAAAAACCCTATTTTTGCCTTTATCCGAAACAATGCGCAATCAGGTATATCAAAATATAGCAGCCGATCACAGTAAGGGACTGAAAAAGTTTGCCGTTTTAATCGACCCCGATGAGGTGGATGCAAAGGCGTTGAACCAATTGGTAACACTGGGAAATGAGAACCATGTCGACTACTTTTTTGTGGGTGGCAGCCTGGTTATTGGCGATTACCTGGACACGACCATTAAAACCCTGAAGCAGCAGACGAATATTCCGGTGGTGATTTTTCCGGGTAGTATTCAGCAGGTGAACCCAAATGCTGATGCACTGCTGTTTTTATCGCTTATAAGCGGACGTAACCCCGAATTGCTCATTGGCAACCAGGTGTTGGCGGCTCCTTACGTGAAAAAATCGGGTATTGAGGCTATTTCAACGGGTTATATCCTGATTGACGGTGGCGCGCCGACAACGGTGAGTTATATTTCGAATACAAATCCAATTCCTTCCGATAAGCCCGAAATTGCGGCCTGCACTGCCATGGCCGGTGAATTATTGGGTATGAAACTGATTTATATGGACGCCGGCAGCGGTGCCAAAAGGGCTATTCCTGCCGAAGTGATTGCTGCTGTGCACAAACATTGCGATTTGCCAATTATAGTTGGCGGTGGGATCAGAACTCCTGAAAAAGCATACGAAACCTGCAACGCGGGCGCCGATATTGTGGTGGTGGGCAATGCCATTGAAAAAGATACTTCACTGATTAAGGAAATTTCGTTTGCAGTGCATTCTGTTACTGTTTAATCGCGTATTTACTTCCTGAATTTTAACTTTACACCATGCGCGGAACCGTAGTTCAAAGTACCGGAAATTTTTATGATGTGTTATTAGCTGATGGCAGCATCATTATTTGCCGTTTGAAAGGAAAATTTCGCCTCGATAATAAAAAACAAACCAATCCGATTGCTGTTGGTGATTTTGTTATGGTGGAAGAAGGACCCGGCGAAACAGATGAACAAAAAAATTATATTATCAACGAAATTCTTCCGCGCATTAATTATATTGTTCGTTCCGATATTCATAAAGCGGCTTACAAACATGTAATTGCAAGTAATATCGACCAAACTGTAGTAATTGCTTCGCTTAAACAACCACGCACGGCTTTTGGATTTATAGACAGGGTTTTAATTACCAGCGAAGTGTATGGCATTCCTGCAAAAGTGATTTTTAATAAACATGATTTATACGAGGAAAAAGATGATGAGCTGCTGCAGGAATTAATGTATAGTTATAACGAAGCGGGTTACGAAAGTTTTTCTACTTCGGTTTTAAATAAAGAAAATCTGGAACAATTACATCAGGTGTTCGAAAATAAAACATCGTTAATTATTGGTTTATCCGGGGTTGGGAAATCATCGTTAGTTAACAGTATATTTCCGCATTTAAATTTAAAAACGGGTGCTATTTCTGCTTACACTGAAAAAGGATTACACACCACTACATTTGCTCATATGTATCGCATTAACGAACATTCATTTATTATCGACACACCGGGAATTAAAGAATTCGGGTTGGTAGATATTGATGAATATGAAGTGGGACATTATTTTCCGGAAATAAGAAAAGAAATGCAAAATTGTAAATTCAATAATTGTTTACATATTAATGAAGCGGGTTGTGCGATAAAACAATTACTGGAGGAAGGAAAATTTTCGCCTTCGCGATATACCAGTTATTTAACTTTTTATGAAGAAATAAAGGGCGCAAAAAAGTGGTAATATGAGAGTAGTAATTCAACGTGTGCTTAATGCCGGTGTAGTTATTGAACAACAAACACATGCCAACATCGGCAAAGGATTGATGATTTTATTGGGGGTAGAAGAAAATGATTCCATAGAAGACATTACCTGGTTGACTCAAAAAATTGCCCAACTGCGCATTTTTGAAGATGCCAATGGATTAATGAATATCAGCGTTCAGGATATTGATGGGGAAATATTGGTGGTGAGTCAGTTTACTTTATTTGCCTCCACCAAAAAAGGCAATCGCCCTTCATTTATTCGTAGTGCGAAACCGGATATTGCGATTCCGTTGTATGAACAATTTGTTGCATCATTAGCGCAACTCATAAATAAACCGGTTGTAACAGGCGTATTTGGTGCAGATATGCAGGTGCAGTTAATTAATGATGGACCGGTTACCATTATTATTGACAGCAAAGCAAAAGAATAGTGCTGCTTATTTTATAATTTTACACCAGATTTAGCATATTGAAACAATTTTTTTCCAAATATTTTGAGTATTTATTATTAGGTAATACCATTTTAATGGTGTTTCTAAAACCAATGCTACCAACTTATGGAGAGCGCATGAGTATGATTTTATTTGGCACCTTATCTTTTTATTATCTCGCCTCAGGTATTTTAGTTTTTTTGGATAAACAACGTATTGGCCGGATCATGCGGTTAATATATTTATTTGGCTTGTGGTCGGTATCTATTACCGTAATGGCTGTAATGGCGAGAACATTGTTATTACAAATGGATAAGCAGTTACTCATTATTTCTGTTTCATCAGGTGTGGGTTTAATGGCTTATTTGTTTTTATATTACCGCAAACTCGAAGCGGATGATAAAGCTACTTTGCTCATTTGGATAAAACCTTTGGTATTGCGTTCTATATTGGCTTTGTGCATTGCTATTGCTTTTTTAATTAGCAGTAATTATGGCATTTATAGTTTATTCGGCACCCACAAAAACGACCCGGTTTACACTGAAAAGGCTGTTAATGCCTATGAAAATCCGGATGACACTGCTGCAGTTAACGATTTGAATAGATACGATGCTCTTTTGGATAAAAAAGAAGAAAAGCCTGCTGAATAATTTAGCTTCATTCTTACACTTATTTTAATACCGATACCATTGTGTTGTTTACTTTTACACTATGTTACACAAAACAAGGGCAATAGTATTTAAGGTGACGAAATATGCTGAGTCCAGTGTAATCATAAAGGCCTATACCGAATTATTTGGTGTTCAATCGTATATCATTAATGGCGTTCGTTCTGCAAAAGGCAAATCGAAATCTGCCTTATATCAGCATGGCAATTTGCTCGATATGGTAGTCTACCACAAAGAGCAGGGTAACTTAATGCGCATCAGCGAATGTGGATTTGCGCATATTTATGAAGATTTGCCTTTTAATATTATAAAAAGTTCTTTGCTGATATTTTATCTGGAAATTTTAAATAAGATTGTAAAAGAACACGAAACCAATGAAGCGTTATTTGATTTTTTATTTGAAATATTTATTGAATTAGATCAAACCGAAAAATCTTTAGGCAATCATCATATTTGGTTTTTATTGGCTATTACTAAATATTTAGGCTGCTACCCAACTGTTTCGCCTGACCCTTATTTCGATTTAAAGGAGGGAATGTTTATTGATTTCCTACCCCCGCACCAACAATTTTTAAGCGAACAATTATCCAACTCATTTCGAGCCATTATTGAACCTGAATTAAAAAATTACGACCAGATTAAACTCACCACCACTGAACGAAAAATTTTATTACAACAAATGCTGGTATACTTCCGTTTGCATATTGAAGATTTTGGTGATTTGCGCTCTTACGAAGTATTGGAATCCTTATTTAAATTATAAATCCTTTTTATAAACGGCAAATACACCATCCAACAAAATCAATTTGTAGGGGTTACTCATATAGGATATTTGCTCCTCTTTCTTTTCATCGCCTCTTATATTAATAATCATATCAGGGATAATGATATTACTGCCGGTATTTTGTGGCAGTTGTTTTGTCTCATTATCGGTATCGAGTTGATACAGTGAAAACGATTTATTGTTTTTATTTAACGCCCAAAATGGATATTCCCAACTATCGCCGCCGGAAATATAACCCAGGGTTTTACAATTATTTTCTTGTAACAAGGCATTTACTTTTACAAACGGTGCATACAATGGTTCATTAGCTGCAAAATATTGTTTATCTGCCGGTTGTTTAAATATACTGTGTTCGCCAAACAACGGGCGGGTTTGGTTGTAACCAAGAAAAACAAGTGAAAAAGCACTCAAAACAACTACCATACTATAAGTTGCCAATGATGGTAATTTATTCATCCAATAAGCAATTAACACAGCGCCGGCTAAAAACATAGTAAGATGTAAACGCGCATGCCAGATTTGCCATTTTAATAACAAATTAAATAATACATACATGCAAACAATAACACCTGTAAATAATAATATATGTTTGGGTATCGATTTAAATTTCATAACAATATAAACCAATACTAACACCAATAATATTACCTGAAAAAAGTTTCCTGCCGAATCTTCCTGTGTAGAAAAATAGCCAACCACAAAATCCGGACTCGGCGCCCAATTATAATTTGGCGCATTTACATCTACACCAATTGCTTTATTAAATGCGGTAACCCCATTAGTTAAACTATTATTAATTGCGGGAACGGGAGACCGCAAATGCATGGTAGTATTTTTGGAAATATTGGATATCGTTCCTTTTATGGTGTATATCGAATTATTGAGTTCATACGATTTACCCAATGGGCTGTTATATGTTTGATAATTTCTATATGCAAAAGGTCCATATATTACCAACACAATAACTATTCCTTTCAGGATACTTGGAATTGCTTTTGCCCTGTTTACTTTCACAATAAAAAATGCATACACCAATACCACAGGAAGTAAAAATATGAGTGCCGTTCCTTTTGACAATAAGGCCAATGCACAGGTTATATAAAACAAATAAACGTAACTGGTATTAAACCGTTGTTTCCAGGCTTTAATTCCAAACAATATGGCAGTCAATACAAAAAATGCGACTACCAAATCGTTTTGTGTGCTGGTGCTTTGTAATATAGCCATGGGTATGGTTGCAGCAACAAATGCAGATAACAATTGTGCTTTCCTGTCCCCACCAAACTCCGCAGTAATTAATGCAACACTTGTTATTGACCCTGCAAAAAACAACCATTGAACTAAATTCGCAATACTATCTCTATTGCCTAAAATAAATAAGTGAAGAATATGGTATTCCGCAAGCGGAGGTTGAGTCAATTGCCGGTCGATGCGGGTTGGATAATGTTTTACATTTTCATTTTGCATCCAATGCATTACCCGCGATAAATGGTAAGTCATACTATCCCAATTATTGGGATAAGCAAAAACAGCCGTAATTAATGTAACAAATAATATTACAAATAATGATAAACCAATATATTTTTCAATGTTCAGTAAAGGAGAAGCGAGTTTAAACTCAGGCAGGTGTTTCCCTTTTTTCCACCATGTAGTAATGATGGCAATTAACAAAATCAACCAACTACTTAGTATAGTAGTAAAATTGATGGCATTAAATAAATTTAAGAGTTCAGTAGTAATAGCCGTGTAGGCGCTTATAATAACAATCGAAATTATTAATGCATACCAACTACCCAGTTTAGTATTTTTAAAATATCCACTTGCAGTGATAAAAAGTGCAATCAGGGTAATCAGTATGATAATGGCCATAGGTTAGTCGTAAACCTCCAAATGTACTCTTTCTTTGTCATACCCTAAAGCAGCAATCCTTGTTTTGGCATCAGCGACCATATTGCGCCATCCGCATAAATAAAAATCCATATCGCGTTTACCTTTTTCGCTTATGGTTTCATATACATCGTGCACATAACCTTTGGCGCCTTTCCATTCATGTGATTCGTGGCGACTCAATGCAACATGATAATGAAAATGCGGGTACGTTTTTTCTAAATCCAATAATTCATTGTGATATAATATATCCGATTCTTTACGTGTGCCAAAAACCAAATGTATTTCCGGAACCGGTATTTGATGATGCAATAAATGTAATATCTGTGAGCGAAAAGGAGCAATACCTGTCCCTGTGCTAATCATAACAATAGGCCTGTCGAGTGTTGCAGGTAATACAAACTTGCCTGCAGGTCCTCTAAACCTTAAGGAAGCACCTTCAACAGCTTCTTCAAATAAATAAGTGGAGCCTAAGCCGCCTTCTTTATGACTAATTAATAATTCAAATTGGTTGTTGCCCATAGGGGCAGAAGCTATTGAATAACTCCGCATCCTTTGACTAGGGCGTTCGCTGATGGGTAAATCCAGTGTAACAAACTGACCGGGTATAAAATCAAAAACCGGTTGTTCGGTGGCTTCAATTATAAAACTTCTGGTGTTATGCGTTTGAATAATTACTTCTTTAACTATACCGTTTTGCCAAGCTAACATATTGTCTTTTTGAATGGAACACAAAGTTGCGTGAAAAAGTTGATTTACCTTAAAATAATTGTCAATTATATGCCAACCCCAAAACAACAAACCTTGTTACCTATAAATTCAATACCTTTGCAGAACGTTCATGGATTTGCAGGAATTGCTTACGGTATACCGCGAGCAGGATGATAGGATAAAAGCATTTACAGGACAGATAGCAACGGCTCAAAAGCCGATAAACCTGCATCTGAAGGGCATTGCAGGCTCTTTACTTTCCTTCGTTGTTTCCGGCGTTTACAAAAATCTTCAACACAATCACCTGTTTATCCTCAACGATAAAGAAGAGGCTGGTTATTTTTTAAATGACCTTGAAACCCTTCTCAACAAAAAAGACATTTTATTTATTCCCGATTCTTTTAAAAAAGAAACCTCCTTTGAAGAAGTAAATACCAATAGTGTTTTATTACGCACGGAAGCCATTAATAAAATTACCAATTCACATACGCGGGGAGAAATAATTGTTACTTACCCGGAAGCATTGGTCGAAAAATTTGTTGTTGCCGAAGTGCTGAAAGAAAATATTATTCTTTTAAAAAAAGGTGAAAAACTCGACGACCATTTTATTATTGATTTGTTAGCAGAAAATGGTTTTGAAAGAACCGATTTCGTGTACGAACCCGGGCAATTTTCGGTGCGTGGTGGTATTATCGATATTTTTTCTTTTGGCAATGAAATGCCTTATCGCGTAGAATTATATGACGATGAAGTAGAAAGTATCCGCGTTTTTGATCCTACTACACAAATTTCTGAAAAAACCATTTCGCAGGTTACCATTATTCCAAATATCCAAACCCAGTTTGGTGCAGAGCAAAAATCTTCGCTATTTCATTCCTTGCCTAAAAACACCATTGTTTGGTTTAAAGATGCTAAATATACGTTTGAGGTAATTAATAAAGTATATGAAAAGGCTTTGGATTGGTATGAAGTAACAAAGAGGGAAAAACTACTCGATCGCGACCATCCTTTTAATAAATATCCACCTGAGGAATTATTGTTATCGGGACCTGCGTTACTTGAGGAAGTGCCCCATTTCTCTGCTGTTGAATTTGGTTTACACAGTAATTTACCGGATACACAAATTATTCAATTTGATGCTGCACCACAACCTTTGTTTAATCGCAATTTCGAGCAGCTTATTCAAAAGCTAAAGGAATTTCAATCGCTGCGTTATCATTTATTTATTTTCATGAGTAATGCGCGACAGGCAGAACGTTTTCATGAAATATTTACCGATTTAAATGCACAGGTAAAATATTTACCCATCATTCCTGTTATTAATGAAGATGGTGCTGCATCAACAACAATAGCTGCCGGTTTTATTGATAATGATAAAAAAATAGTTTGTTTTACCGACCATCAGATATTTGAACGCCATCATAAATACACGGTTAAAAGTGGTTTCTCCAAAACCGATGCCATTACATTAAAAACCTTGATGGAATTGCGTCCCGGCGATTTTGTAACACATATCGATCACGGTGTTGGCGTGTATTCGGGTTTAGAAAAAATTGAAATCGGAGGACAAATACAAGAAGCTGTTCGATTAATTTATCGCGATAACGATTTATTATATGTAAATATTAATTCATTACATAAAATATCAAAATACGCAGGCAAAGAAGGCACGCAACCGAAATTAAATAAAATTGGAAGTGATGCCTGGGAGCAATTAAAACGCAAAACAAAAGCGAAAGTAAAAGATATTGCCAAAGATTTAATTGCCCTTTATGCTAAACGAAAAGCCAGCAAAGGATTTGCTTATTCACCGGATGGTTATTTGCAAAATGAATTAGAAGCTAGTTTTATTTACGAAGATACGCCTGACCAATACAGAGCCACTGTTGATGTAAAACGCGATATGGAAAAACCGCATCCGATGGATCGATTAGTATGTGGTGATGTGGGATTCGGAAAAACTGAAATTGCCATACGCGCTGCATTTAAAGCAGTAACCGATGGCAAACAAGTTGCTGTGTTGGTTCCTACTACAATTCTGGCTAGTCAGCACTTTAAAACATTTTCAGAACGGTTAAAAGAATTTCCTGTTACGGTTGATTATATCAATCGTTTTAAATCTGATAAGGATAAAAAAACAACTTTAGAAAAATTAGAAGCCGGTAAAGTAGATATACTTGTTGGCACACATGCTATCATCGGTAAAAAAATTAAATTCAAAGATTTAGGATTACTCATTATTGATGAGGAACAAAAATTTGGTGTTACCGTTAAAGAAAAATTACGTGCATTCAGAGCAAATATCGATACACTTACTTTAACTGCTACACCAATTCCACGTACATTACAATTCAGTATGATGGGAGCACGTGATTTATCTATTATCAATACACCTCCGCCTAACCGTCAACCCATTCAAACCGAATTAAAAACATTTGATGCTGAGTTTATTCGCGATGCCATTTATCAGGAAATTTATCGCGGTGGTCAGGTGTATTTTATTCATAACCGGGTGCGCGACATTCAGGAAACTGCTGCTTTAATTAAAAAAGTTTGTCCCGATTTAAATATTGGTGTTGCACATGGTCAGTTGGAAGGCGAAGAGCTGGAAGACCACATGCTGAAGTTTATTGATAAAACTTACGATGTGTTAGTCTGCACCAATATTGTGGAAAGCGGATTAGATATTCCGAATGCAAATACCATAATTATTAATAACGCCCATTGGTTTGGCTTGAGCGATTTACATCAATTACGAGGCCGTGTGGGTAGAAGTAATAAAAAGGCCTATTGTTATTTAATTTCTCCGCCTTTATTTGGTTTACCCGACGATTCCAGAAAAAGATTGCGCACTATAGAACAATTTGCTGATTTAGGCAGTGGTTTCCAGATTTCAATGCGCGATTTGGACATTCGTGGTGCCGGCAATTTATTAGGCGCTGAACAAAGTGGATTTATTTCGGAAATCGGCTTCGATATGTATCATAAAATTTTAGACGAAGCCATTCGCGAATTAAAACAAACGCAATTTAAGGCATTATTTGCCGACCAGATTGAAGAAAAACAGGAATATGTGCGCGACGTACAAATAGATACCGATTTGGAAATGCTGATTCCGGATGCTTATATCACCAACATTAATGAGCGGATGAGCATTTATACCCGTTTAGACAATGTTGCCAACGAAGAACAGATTACACAGTTTAAAAACGAGCTCACCGACCGTTTTGGAAAAGTTCCGCGAAAGGTGGAAGAGTTGTTTAACGGCATCCGATTACGCTGGCTGGCAAAGGATATGGGTTTAGAGCGTATTATATTCAAAAGCAGGAAGTTACGTTGTTATTTTGTCGAAAATCCCGAATCGGTGTTTTATGATAGTCCGCTGTTTCACAATATCATGCAACTGATTGCACAGAAAAAAACTACCGGAATAATCAAACAAACCGATAAACACCTCATCCTCATTTTTGAGCAAGTACAAAGCATGAGCCACGCAAGGCAATTACTACAAAACATGCATCAAAACCTTTTTAGTACTGCCCCAAAATAGTAACTTTGTTACAAAACCACTACTATGAAAAAAACAAGCATATTGTTATGTGCATTAGTTATGCTCATGGCAACCGCATTTAAAAGCGATAATAATTGTGAATCATTTTTCCCAACTGAAGTTGGTACCAAATGGGAAATCACCAGTTACGATGGAAAAGATAAAGTACAATCACGCAGTGTAAGTGAATTAACTGCACTTAATAATGTAGCCGATGGTGTTGAAGCGAAAATAAACATTGAAATGTTTGACCAAAAAGATAAATCGGTGAATAAAGGTGAAGTAATTATGAAATGTACGCCGGAAAGCTTTTTCATGGACATGAGTAATATGTTTCCAAAAGATCAATTTGAAGGAATGGATGATGTTACTATCGAAGTTACTGACCAATACATGGAATTTCCTTCCAATCCGGTAGCGGGTCAAACATTACCTGATGCTGAAAGCGGTATGACAGTAACGATGAACGGCATGCAATTAATGAGCATGAAAATGAAAACAACCAATCGTAAAGTAGTAGGCAACGAATCGGTAACAACACCTGCAGGTACTTTTAATTGTATCAAATATACTTACGATACCGAAGTAATCTCTGCCATGTTTAAATCAAAATCAAGTTCAACCATGTATATGGCTAAAAACGTGGGAATGGTTAAAATGGAAAGCATCGACGAAAAAGGAAAATACCCGTCAAAACAAATACTTACTTCATTCAGCAAATAATATTTGTGCGATATTTTTTTATTGTTAGTATTTTTTTATTGTTGATACTGGGATGTGGCAAACGCGAATTGCCACAATTAAACGATGGCACCGAAACAGTTGTTGAACAATCTGTTTATGTGGTTCATAGTATGATTTATGCCGACAGTTTACCCTGGACTACTTCAAATATTTATATCATCAAAGGCACCGGAGACACAGTATGGATCTATGGTTCAGGCTATGGCGACTTCGCCGATATGTGTAGTGATTGTAATGATAATAATTATTATTTAGGTGCAAAATTTTATGGAACCGGACCTGCTATTGCCGATGTAAATCAAGTGGATAGTGTTATTACGAAAATATTTGATTTACATCGCGATAGTGTTTTATTACAATTTATTGTTCCGCATTATCACAATGACCATATTAATAATGAATTTATTGATGCTTTTCATAATAAATTAAATTACCCACTGCGCAGCGACGAAAAAATCTGGATTCATACCAACGATGCTTATGGTGCTATATGTAATGAACCTTGTTGTGGTACTGAACCTTGTCCGGATAAAAAAAATAAATATTACGGTGTGCCATTTCATCCTGCATGGCAAAAAGAATACATAAATTTATTCACCAAAATGGGTGAAACCGATGATGATTGTAATGCTGTCATCAAAACATTTACTTCTTCAACAGGTGAATGGCAAATTACTAAAGCACTTGCTGTAGAAAATGGAGGCCATACCGACGGCACGGTAAATCTGCACAATAACTCGCTCCAACTGCGTATAGCAGGCACTAAAAGCAAAAAACAATGTCCGCTTCCTGAAGGCTGGCGAATGATATCGGTGCATGGGAATGTAAATGGAGAAGATAACTCTCCAGGTGAGTAAGCTATCCCCATATTTGGGTACAGCAGTATTGTTTTATACTTCTACATTTGTGTCAACAAAAACACACTTATGGGAAGTATCATTTTTAAAGAAATCCAGGATTTTAGAAAACAACAAACAGCGTTCACCGTTCATCCTAAACCATTATCTATTGATTCACTTAATAAAACAGACGAACAATATGTAAGTGAGTTTATTAGCCCTGCCCTATACTACAAAATTAATAGCGGCGGCAAACACAATGTAATTGCATTATTAGATACGGGAGTTTATGCTGAACACAAAGCTTTACAAAACAAAGTAATTGCCTCTATGATGTATGACGGTTCAACTAAAGGACCTAATGGTAAGCTAACTGACGAACATGGACATGGCACACACCTGGCCGGCATTTTGGTTGCTGACCACATTACCATCAACTATAACGTTGATGGTGTTACAAAAACAGAAAAAATTGGTGGCATGATACCGGATGCCCGGTTAGTAAGTATTCGGGTTACTGCTGACAATAGTGGTAGCACTTCATGGTATGCTATAGCTGAAGGTTTGGAGCAAGTGTTTAATTATAATTTAAAGCCGGGAATGAAAGAAGACGACAAAATTAAAATTGTTGTGCTGGCTTATAATGCATTTGATAATGTAAATACCGATTATCCTGTTTGTAACCATCGAATAAATAAACTCATTCAGGGGTTATATAAAATGGGAATTGCTGTGGTAGTTTCAGCGGGTAATGCATATGAATATTATCAACCGGCATTTACAAAAAGTATTGCTTCGGGTTTAGCTTATCCTGCTTATTTTAAAAACACACTTGTTGCTATGGCCAACGATAGTGATAGTAAATTATCATCATTTACTCAACGTAATTGTGATGAGGACCATGATTTTGGCAATCACGTATTTAGTGCTGTTGGCGCCGATACCATTTCTACCGGAATTGGAGCTGTAGATTCAGTTAGTGTGCTGAGTGGCAGCAGTCAGGCCGCCGCTGTGTTAGCCGGCTTATATATTCAGAAATTAACCCACATTAGCTCAGGGACAAGCAATTTACATCCCAGTCAAATATTTTTTGAATTAAACCAAAACGCCACAATTCAAAATCAAAACATGTTTGATGCCAGCCGCTCAACACATGTTAAACATTTCAAAATTGCAAACCTCTAAATTTATTCTATGTTACAATCTTTCAAACCACATATATTTATAGATCATGCTACTGCTACGTTTACATTTTTAATTAATACCAACAGCAGTAACGGAAATTATACGATTAACTCAACAATAAATGAATTCGACGACCCCTATCAAAATGGTGTAAGGGTGTATGAGTTTACGCTTGTCACATCAAGTGCAACGGTAAATAATGAACCTATAAGTTCATCATTACCATCAGGTTCATCAGGTAATTACAATAAAATTTCGGTGCGTATTTTGTTTCCTAATGGTTCTGCTGCCGGTTCTGTTACCGTAAACATTAAAAATGAAGAACATTTTACACATGATGGCACCAATGTAATGCCTTATTGCTGGATAAAATCATTGCCAGTGCCTGCAACTAAAGTATTTTTTAAAACATTTGTCCCTAATACTGTTTTGCCTTCACAACCAACTGAAATTGTATTATTACCGGCAAAAAACAAAATTGTGTTAAACTATATTGTTCCTCCATTAGCTGCTAATCCGAACAATTTATTTTCGGAACGCTCCTATAATTTAAGTGATTATGATCCCGCAACCTATAATTTAATAGAAGTGCGCATCACTGAAGAAGACAGCAGCAACAATACCCGCAAGAAAAAAGGTTCCGGTACCACCTCTCAATCCGATGCCGATTCATCAGATGATAATTAATTAAATATTAGCTGCTATATTTGAAGCCAATGCAAATGAAATATCTATTTACGTTGGCTTCTTTTTTTGTGCTTTTTGGCGCAAACCTCTATGCGTCGCGTACGGATACCGCTTATATCAACCAAATAAATAAACGCAGCTTTGAACTTAGGGAAGCTAACCCTGATTCGTGTAAATTATTGGCAGATGAGGCTATTGCTCTTTCAGAAAAAATAAATTATGCAAAAGGCTTAGGCGATGGATATACGCGTTTAGGTTTGCTAGAAAAAAACAAAGGTAATTTTGAAGGAGCCATCCGGTTTTATCAAAAAAGTTTGTATTACCGCAAACAACTCAACGACCCGGAGTTGGTTGCTCGAGTATATTCTAATATTGGAAACGTATTTCACAATTCAGCACAATTTGACTCTGCCATTTTTTATCATTTAGAATCGGTTAAAATAGCCGAGAGTTTAAAAGATGATGGATTGATTTCAAAATATTCCGGCAATTTAGGCATAGCCTACCAGAAAAACGAAAGTCCGGAGGAGGCTTTAAAATATTATACCTACAGCTATGAATATGCGCAAAAAACAGGTAATACCGATGCGATTTTATTATCAACCATCAATTTAAGTTCATTGTATATCGACATGAACGAATCGCGTAAGGCAATTGGTTATTTATTACAAATAGAAAAAACTTTATCCGAAGATGCAGCTCCCGATGATGTTGGAAATATTTACAACAATTTAGGAACGGCCTACAATAATTTAAATAAGGTAGACAGCGCTTTGTATTATTTTGAAAAAGCTGCAGCTATTTATGCTGAAGAAGAACTACCCGAATTAGGTGTCTGTTTGAGTAATATGGGAATTTTATATTTTAAAACCGGGAATCCTGAAAAAGCTAAATCCTATTTACACAACAGCAATGTTTTATTATTGGAAGCTAATCGCCTGGAAGTAGTGGAAGATAATTATATGTATTTGGCAAATGTATTTAGCTTTCAAGGTAAATTCGACTCGGCTGAAATAATGATGGAGCAACATATTATATTTCGCGATTCTGTTTACAATCAGGAAAAAGCGAGTAAAATAAGTGAGATACAAACCCAGTATGAAACCGAAAAGAAGGAACAAATTATTAAACGTCAAAAGCTCATTAATACGGGTATAATTGTAGCAGCAGTGTTGGTTCTGGCTATTTTATTATTATTATTCAACCGACGACAACTCAAGAAGAAACTGGAGTTTGAGCAACAACTGGTATCGGACAGGACAAGAATTAGTTCAGACCTTCACGATGATATTGGTTCCACACTTGGCAGTATTTCTTATTTCAGTCAACTGGTAACCAAACTCCAAAAAGAAAACGATGCAGACAAAGTAAATGTTTTGCTTGCTAAAATAGAAGAAGTTAGTGGCGAAGCTGTAGAAAACATGAGTGATATTGTTTGGGCGATTAAACCGGATAACGACAGTTCCGAAAAAATGTTTTTGCGCATTCAGAATTATGCCAGTGAATTACAACAAGCTGCGGAATTAAATTATGTTTCTAAAATCGAAGAATCTGCAAATGCTATCAGTTTAAATATGGAGCAACGAAAAAACATTTATCTAATATTTAAAGAAAGTATTTATAATGCCTTTAAATATGCTGAAGCGACTGAAATAAATTTTAATGCTAATTACGATGGTAACATGTTGACGATTACTTTAACCGACAATGGCAAAGGATTTGACCCTGAAAAAACAAATAGCATTAACGGAAACGGATTAGGCAATTTACATCGTCGTGCTAAAGAAATAGGTGCAACATTAAATGTAAAAAGTGCCAATAAGCAGGGAACAACCATTACAGTAACATTACCTATATAATCACCATGTTTGGGGATACAATTTCCCGGCATGAATACTCAAATTTGCAACAATGAACAATATTAAAGTTTTATTATTCGATGACAATATCCGCATAAGGGAATCGCTTTCAATATTGTTTAATGCTACCCGGGGATTTGAATTTTGTGGTGCGTATGCCGATAATATGCAAGTTGTAGAATTGGTAGAATTGCACCAACCGAATGTAGTATTAATGGATATCGACTTACCCGGTATTAATGGTATTGAAGCTGTTCGGAGAATTCGCAAAACAAACACTGATTTGCCGATTTTAATGTTAACTGTTTTTGATGACGATGAGAAAATATTTGGCGCCATTTGTGCCGGCGCTTCGGGATACATGTTAAAAAACAAATCGCTCGACCAACTCATTGATGCTGTTCGCGAAGTTTCACTTGGAGGTGCACCTATGACTCCCTCCATTGCAAAACGTGTTCTAGAATTATTCCAAAAACAAAATAAATTAGAAACTGCCGACGATTTTAATTTAAGTCCGCGTGAAAAAGATGTGCTTGGTCATTTAGTAAAAGGCAATAGTTACAAAATGATTGCCGATGAATTACAAATTGGTTACGATACCGTACATTCACATATAAAAAAAATATATAAGAAACTACACGTTAATTCCATGACGGAGGCTGTTGCAAAAGCATTAAAAAATAAATTAACATAATTTTTCTATCCAAATTATTTCTCGTTTTATTTCCCGGTTGTCAAAATTTGCTGCCGGGATTTTTTTTGGGGATAAAAATCACTGTAGGGTCAAATAATTAATTCTATTTTTGCGACAACGAAAACAAATTCGTCTAAACCACCCATCTATGGAAAATCATCAATTTAGGCCTGAAAGCCTCATGATGAGTTACGGCTACAAACCTGAACTCAGTGAAGGCGCAATAAAATGTCCGATATTTCAAACGTCCACTTTTGTTTTTAAAAATGCAGAAGCAGGAAAAAGATTTTTTGAAGTTGCTTATGGACTCAGCGAACAAAGACCCGGAGAAGAGCAGGGATTAATTTATTCGCGATTAAATAATCCGGATTTGGAAGTGCTCGAAAACCGTTTAACATTATGGGATGGCGCAGAAGCTTGTGCGGTTTTTTCCAGCGGAATGAGTGCCATTTCTACCGTTTTACTAGAGTTTTTAAAACCGGGAGATTTCGTATTGTTCAGTGCACCTGTGTATGGCGGCACCGATCACTTCATCAAACACGTGTTGCCTCAATGGGGAATTGAAAGCGCCAGTTTTGACGCCAACGACAGTGAAGCGGCAATTGCAGCTATTATTGAAGCAAAAGGCCAGAAAAAACTGGGATTAATTTATGTAGAAACTCCAGCTAACCCAACAAATGCACTTATCGACTTAAAAATGTGCAAACGCGTTGCTGATAAATTTTCCGCTCCGGACAAACCGGTTTATTTAGCTGTAGATAATACCTATATGGGTCCGCTTTGGAGCCATCCGTTAAAACATGGTGCCGATTTAGTTATGTATTCGGCTACTAAATACATTGGTGGACACAGTGATGTTATTGCCGGTGCAGTTTTAGGGAATAATGCGTTAATGACACGTATAAAAACCATGCGCACTTTTATGGGAAATATGATGAGCCCCTGGACAGGTTGGTTATTACTCAGAAGTTTAGAAACACTTAAACCGCGTATGGAATTACAAGCACAAAATGCAATTAAAGTTGCTGAATTTTTGCGCGAACATCCAAAAGTAGAAAAGGTATATTATCTCGGATTTTTAGAAGAAGGCACTGAGCAATACGCAATTTATCGTCACCAATACCACAGTCCGGGTGCAATGTTAAGTTTCGATATTGTTGGTGGTGAAAAAGAAGCATTTACTTTTTTAAATAATCTGAAACTCATAAAACTGGCCGTATCATTAGGTAGTACCGAATCGCTTGCCGAACATCCGGCTACAATGACACATGCTGATGTTTCACAGGATGAAAAAAATAAATTAGGTATCTCCGAAAAATTGGTGCGTATTAGTGTTGGTGTTGAATATTACGAAGATTTGATTTTTGATATGGAACGCGCATTAAGCGTTGTATAACTAGCATCATAACATATTAAAGTGGAGTATATTTTTACTCCACTTTTTTTATTTCATATTTTCTGTTATCAAACAATACGATATCATTTTCTTTTTTCCCCATCAGCACTTTACCCAATGGTGATATTTTTGATAACGTAACTATGCTGGTTGCGTCTACAACAATTTTACCCATTGCTGTTGCAATAAAAAAAATACCATAATTGGTTGTCACCAAACTACCATGTCGCACAATTGTTGAAACCAAAGAAATATCTATTGCAGTTAGTTCGTGTTTTTGATTTTGTGCGTTAGCCAATTGTTTCATTACATTTTCCTGTTCTATATGTAACATAGCACGAGCAGTTTCATATTTATCACCTGCGGTGCTTTTTGTTTCATTACTGATACTTTCTTTTATTGCCAATAAATCGTTTTCAATTGCCACAATTTTATTCCGGATGGCTTGTAATAATATTTCGTATGCTTGTTTTTTTATGGACACTTGTAGGAAGTAAGATGTAAATATAGAATTTGTAAACCACTACACTTAAATGAATTATTTCATATAGGTACAAAAAAAAACCGCATCGAGGAGCTGATGCGGTTTGCGACTCTAATATGAGAACTAAGAAGAATTAATTAACTACACTAAGTAACCCATTACTTACAGCTATAAAATTCACTATTACAATAGAGTTAACCTAAGACAAAAATTTCAATTTATTGGCAGAAAAATTGAGCCAAAAAAAGCATAAATCATTGATTGTCAACTGTTTAAACTGTTACAAAAGGTCGTTTTAGCGGAAAAAGTGCGGATTTATCACTCGAAATTTTATGCAAAAAGTCATAAAATATTTCCTGAATAGTATTTTTCCGGTGATTTGTTGGCTACAGTAGGTAAAATAAAAAAACCGCGTCGAGGAGCGACGCGGTTTTGAATTGGTATAAAACCTAC
>DAORKJ010000005.1:81954-84990 GCA_035439505.1 Chitinophagales bacterium | reverse complement strand
TACGCATGCACACTTTTGACAAGAAAACGGAAACATTGAAGAAAAATGCAAAAGGTTTTACAACAATCGGTATGTTTATAAAAGAAAAATCGACGCAATTTGTTAAATCATAGAAATAATGTCAGCTAATATTGATTTTGTGTTTGTGCGCAGATAATGTAAAAAGAAAAATTTGAGCAATTAATAACCATTGGTGCTGGCAAATAGTTTGCTGCTTCAAAAGGCCACTAACGCAAATCCCGAATACACTAGTGCCAATTATTAATGGCTCTTAGATAGAAATGTTATGCAGTAAATTTTTCTATTTCCTCCATAATGAAATAAGAAGCAGGTGGAGACCCTCTTTCAACATGACAATCTATCCATTCAAACAGATTAGGATTTTTTAATAGATTTCGAAATTCTGTTAGCAAATAATTTTTTAAATTCTCAGTTGAATTATTTATTTCATCCCATATTACTTCTCTGTTTTCCAAAACATAGATTATATCCTCAAAATCTTTACTAGTTCTTCCATCATCCTTTCCTCGATTTTTGTAAGCTTCTAATTTTGTAGCTATAAAATATGGTGCGCTCAAAATCTTAACTATACATCGTTCATCAATTTTATAATTAACAGCGTTTTTATAACCCTCTGGATACCAAATATTAGTAAAACCAATTGAAGAATCATTTGTTGGCATAATATCAACTACAATTCCTTGAATTCGATATCGACATATTACACCTGATTCTATGTCGTGAGCAAAGCCAATTGATCTCAGTTTTTCTTCCAGTTCGGACCTATCAGAATAATTTAGTATTTCAATTATTACGTCCACATCATCTGTTGGCCTGACTTCAAAAACAGGCTGGTCTGGATAAAGTGAAATAGTAGCACCTCCTACAAAAACTACTTTTTCTTTTAAAGTATCTAATGCGGTGGCAACAGCTTTAATTCTTACCTTATTAATATGATGGCCCATGTAAAATATTTTTTTTTAGTTCATCTACAGCATATTCAATTTCTCTTACTTTTCCCACACGGATAACATCAACTAAAGCTAAAAGCTTATAAAATTCTTGATCTTCTTTAACTGCTTCTACCTGTTTTTTATAAAACGGTTCAATCATTAATCCCATGGCGTCTCCTTTATTATCTGGCCAAACATAATTCATTTCACTTATAAAGTACTTTTTCATATCGGGATGAGAATGAGCTGTTGGCACCCCCCTTACCATTGACCCTGGTTGTTGAGGAAAAACATATCGAACACCATGTTCCAAAAATTCCAATAAATTCTGTCGATTAATCTTCTTTTTGTTATAATCAATAAGTCCAGCCAAGCGACTTCTATTTAAAGACTCGGAAATTTCTGAAATGCTAATTTTTAGCAAATTCGCAAGTCCTACCAATTGCCAATTTTGGGAATCCATCAAGACAATCTTCAATAGTATAGCCACATCTTGTGGGCGCATGCCATTATGTTTTCTCATAGGACAAATATACAACAAATTTCGCATTTCGCAAATCGCGAAACTAGAAATAGTATAAATTATTCTTATATTCGTTGTAATGGAACTAAATATCATTCATTTAAAACACAGGCACGATAGATTTGAACTACTTAAAAATCAACTAAATGAACAAAATATAAAAAATTACCGATTATGGGAAGGCATTGTAGACCAAAATCCCAAACGAGGCATTGCAAAAGCTCATAAACAAATTATAGAATGGGCCAACAAACAAAACCTTCCTTCAGTACTTATTGCTGAGGACGACATAAAATTTACGGCTAGAGGAGCTTTTGAATATTTTCTTCAAAATGAGCCCCAACAATATGACATATATCTTGGTGGAATAATTTATGGAAATATTAATGCTGATAACTCGGTAAACGATTTTGCGGGAGCTCATCTATATAAAATTAATAAAAGATTTTATAATACTTTTCTGTCATTGCCGGAAGAAATAGATATTGATAGAACATTAGCCAATAAAGGAAAATTTATAGTTTGCAAACCATTTGCAGCTATTCAACAAAATGGGTTCAGTGATAATCAAAAAAAATATCGGAATTATAATCGGTATTTACAAAATAGAGAATTATACAAGTCAATTTCTCATGACGAGCACTGAAAGAAAACTTGAAGAAGAGCGATATTTTTTAATGCAACTCAACCCAAATTATCCATATTTTGATTACATCCTTAGCGCATATTTAAATTCCGCAACAAGTACGACATGGGTTATAGGTCATGTATTTGGTAAAATAAATGGCTGAGAAAAATGGTTTATGCAATGTAATATTTCCGAAGTAGAAAAAATATTTTTAAAAAAGTAATTGAATTACGCATTTCCACAACATAACAATCCGATATAAAACAGAATATTTTACAATGGGCCATTTACTGCCTGAGGAGTATTATACAATTTTAAACGAAATGCTAAATGACCTGAAGGCAACGAAATTGAAGTAACAATTTCTGATGAAATCTCCGAAGAAAAAGAAACAAATGAGGGAGGGTTATACAGAATCCGTGTCACAGTTAAAATGACCAAATATGAATCTGAAATATCAAGTGAATTAATCCATAAAATATGCATTTATTATTATTGTTTTCTTTTAAAGCATGTAAATAATGTATCCAGTCATTTGAAGCTAAAAAATAAATCTACCACTCACAGCGGCTTGTCAAAAGCAGTGAGTTCGTTCTTACCATGGCAGTTTTTTTCGTAAATTTAAAGTGCGTGCTTCGTATGTTAGTTCAGGGGTAAAATCACCACCTTCGCTAAGCCGGAAAACAATTCAACCGCCAAAAAACAAAAAAAACACAATTACTAACTTAAATAGATTAACTTTGGTAAATGAGAAAAATCAAAATATTGATTATAGTAATTATTACCGGTGTTTTAGCATCTTGTTCTGAAAAGAAAGCAGATGAAACCGAGGCACTACCTGAAACCACAACAACTACAGAAACTAAAGCAGTTGAGGTAGAAACAAAAACACCTGAAAAAACTACAGAAATCACTATTGGTGAAAAAGGTGC
>DAORKJ010000005.1:78347-81854 GCA_035439505.1 Chitinophagales bacterium | reverse complement strand
TAGAAACAAAAACACCTGAAAAAACTACAGAAATCACTATTGGTGAAAAAGGTGCGAAAGTGGAAACAAAAAATGGTGACAACAAAACCAGCGTCGAAATTAAGGACGGGACCACGGAGATTGAAATTAAGAAGAAAGATTAATGATGGAGAATTTGGTAATTAGCAAATTAGCTGATTAGCAAATGGGGTTTATCGATTAAAGGGCAATTCTGATTAGTATCGGGAAGGTTAAATAGCATCGAAGGCGGGAAGAAATTAGCTAATTAGGTGATTAGCAAATTAGCTAATGGAGTTTATCGATTAATTGACAATTCTGATTAGAATCGGGAGGGTTAATTAGCATCCAAGGCGGGAAGAAATTAGCTAATTAGGTGATTAGCAAATTAGCTAATGGGGGCATCACAATCCTGCTCAAAATCGCTGTTCGAATAGCAGTTACCGCAGTTGCCTCATTTGTAAATTATCTGGTTTGCAGCACATTGAGCTGACACATAGGTCAGCCCCCTACGGAGCTTTGTATGTAATGTATACTCAAAATTGGCTGTTTCATTGGTACATTGGTACATTCGCACATTGGTACATCAATTACCCATCGCAAAAATTCACTTCGATTGAAATTCACTACTGCTTTGACGCCACTCTTGGGGGGTTATTCCAAATTCTTGTTTAAATACGCGGGTAAAGTATCCGGGGTCGTTATACCCGCATTCTAAAGCTACTGTGGCAATACTCAAGGAATGATTAGTCAGTAATTCTTTTGATTTATTCAATCGTACAATACGGATAAATTTATTGGGTGAACAATCGATGAGTGCATATAATTTACGATGCAATTGGGAGTGGCTCATAAATAATAACTTGCACAATTGCTCAACACTGAAGGTATAATTATTAAAATTGACTTCTATTATTTCTCTTACCTTGATTACAAATTCATGTTCCGCTTTTTCTTCAATAATGGTTTCCGGTTTTTCATTTTTATGAGTTTCATTTGGTGATGAAATACCTATCTGTTTGCGATAATATTGTTGCAGGTTTTTGCGCATCTCTAATAATTTTTTGATACGCAATAACAGCTCTTCCTTATGAAATGGTTTTTGCAAATACACATCCGCTCCACTTTCCAACCCTTCTAACTTACTTTGAATATCTGCTTTGGCAGTTAATATAATAACAGGGATATGACTAGTCCGTTCATCCTGTCTCAGTTTCTTCACCATTTCAAAACCATCTACATAAGGCATCATTACATCGGTAATAATAATATCTGGGATCTTTTCTATGGCGATGTCAAAACCTTCTCTCCCATCTCTTCCAACCAACAACCGGTAATCGGTCAAACATCCTGCTGTATAGCCCACCACATCCTCATTATCTTCTACCAGCAAAATTAAAGGGACATTATTGTTGCTTATAGTTTCATTTAGGTGATTTATTTGAATTTTTTCATCAGTATGTGCCTTTACATTTTTTTCATCATGAGCAGGTATTATAGTTTGTGAAGCATCAATTAAATCTGATTTCGTCATGGGGATGCGGATAATAAATTCTGTCCCTTTAATAGCACCAACCGGCGGACTTTTTACACCAATGGTACCATTCATTAATTTTATTAATTCCTTGGTAAGGGCAAGACCAATACCTGTACCTTCTGCTTTTCGTGTATGACTGTTATCTAATTGGGTAAAGCGGTCGAAAATATGTGGAATTTGATTTTCAGGAATACCAATACCTGTGTCTTTCACTTTTATTTCTACTTCAACCATATTGCTGCTGCTAATTGGTTGATACGAAACACTCACATAAATATTGCCATTTTCGGGTGTAAATTTTAATGCATTTGAAAACAAATTTGTAATAATTTGCCTTGTTTTTTCTGCATCAAAAACTACCTGTAGTTCATCTGCATTTGCCAAAAAGTGAAATTGTTTTTGCTGAGCTGATGCCAGCGACTGAAATGATTCTACAATATATCTCAAATAAGCAATGAAATCGCCATTGCGCAAATTCAGTATCATTTTACCGCTTTCCAATTTAGAAAGATCAAGCATTTCATTTACTAACTTCAATAAATTTTCTCCATTACGCAAAATCATGTCTACACCTTTATCTAAAAATTTGTCTGGCTCATTTTTAACCTGATTTGCCATCCCCAGAATAACGGTGAGTGGTGTTCGAAACTCATGTGTAATATTTGTGTAGAGTTGTGTTTTTACGGCATCTAATTCTTTAATTCTTATAGCTTCCTGTTGTTCAAAATTTAATTGTGCTTGTAATTTTGCTTTATTTAATCTGAATTTAAAATAACTTCCGATACCAATTGCAACTATTAAAATATATAGCGTATAAGCCCACCAGGTTTGCCACCAGGGTGGAAGAATTACAACATCTAATTCCACAATTTTACTACTCCACTCACCCTTACTGTTGCTACCCTGCACCTTAAAAGTGTAATTTCCTGATGGCAGATGCACATAGGTTGCTGTTCGCCGGTTACCACTTTCTACCCAGCCATCATCAATACCTTCAAGTTGATACCTATATTTATTTTGTCCCGGGGCAGTAAAATCAAGCGATGAAAATTCAAGTGTTACAATATCCTGTTTGTAATTGAGTGTAATGCCTTGCACAAATTCTATACTTTGTTGCATGACTCCGCTTTCGTCGTCCGGAAAAATTTCCTTGTTACCTAATAGTATTTTTGTAATAAAAACGTTTGGTATAAATCCTTTCTGCAATACAACGGCAGGATCAAAAATATTTAATCCGTTAACACCGCCAAAAGCTAAATATCCATTTTTCAGTTTGGTGTAAGCGTTGGTATTAAATTCATCTTCCTGTAATCCCGCAGCTTTGGTAAAATGTCTGAATTGCCAGCCATTACTTACTTGATTTACATTCATCAATAAACAAAAAATACCATTGTTGGTACTACCCCAAATATTACCTTCTGCATCCGATAAAATACCATACACCACATTATTACATAAACCTTCTTTAGTAGTAATATGTAAAAATGTATTTGAGCGTTTATCTAACCTGTTTAATCCACCACCTTTTGTAGCAACCCATAAAATATTTTTATCAGCAGCGTCATCCATCATACTTGAAACATGACTATAACTTAAGGCTTTAATATCATCAGGGTTAGTATTATACCATCTTACCTGAGTTTTAGCAGGCGCGTTAAATTCAAAGTTAACTTTTGCCAAGCCCGTTTCAGTTCCTGCCCAAATTGTGCCCTCGGCATCTTCGTATAATGCCGTTATTTGTGCACCTTTTAGCATAGGATTAATAAGGTCAGTATTTATGGAAACAATTTTACCCTCTGCAGTTTCAGGATTTAATACATACATATTTCCTCCAAAACCAACAAACCAAATATACCCTTTACTATCTTCCATTTTTGGTTCCGCGATTAATTTCGCTATGTCTGCATTAATCTTGTAGGATTTTACTGCTCCTGTTACCGGGTTGATGTTTTCAATTGCATCTACAAGACCTT
>DAORKJ010000005.1:66572-78247 GCA_035439505.1 Chitinophagales bacterium | reverse complement strand
GATTTTACTGCTCCTGTTACCGGGTTGATGTTTTCAATTGCATCTACAAGACCTTCATTTTGGCTACTTCTTTTTTTGCGGAAACCCCAAATCGTTTGGTCATTTCCAACAATAAATTCATAATTTTTAAAAAGTAATTTGTCTTTTTCTGTTGTGATTAATTTTAGGTTGGCATCAAACTTTTTAATTTCTCCCCAACCGAAAGCATATACCTGATTATTTGGCAATTCCACTATTTTGCGAACACTGAATCCGGACCCGATATGATTAAATTGTTCGGTATCGGTTGTATATTTTCTCACGCCATAACCATTGGTTCCTACCCACACAATACCGGCGCGGTCCTTATAAAATTTTGTAGGTGTTATATTCGAAAAACTATAAAGGCGGCATTTTTCCGGATCAAGCGGTTTTCCTTTCGTCCAGTTTTTAGTATCATATATTTCTAATTTGGCTGAATCGGTAATGCCCAGCCACAATCTGTGTTTATCTGCTTCAAGCAAGAAAAATGTACCATGTCCTTTAGCAATATTTTTTGAAAATAAAGGAAAAAACTCCGTGTCTTCAATTTTACTAAAAAACATATCGTTAGTCCAAACTTCACCAGTAGCTTCAGTATACGTTTGACCAAAATCCACTTTTTCTTTTCGTTTGATAAGTGAACTGTTATCCGGAATAAATTCATACAAGATATTATCTGCCAAAAGCCATACTTTTCCATGTTTATCTTTAAATAAATGAGTGGCATTGTGCACTTCAGGAGTTTTCAAACGAACAATTTCCGGGGCAAGGTTGCTGGCAAGGAAATCGTCAGGTAAGGTTATAAGATGAATACTTTCTTCTTCAGGCATTACTAAAAAACGCCCGTCATTTAATTCGATAATAGGTAATGATATTTTGTCATCTGCAAGGCTGTTTTCATTTTTGGGGTCGTGCATGATGCGTCGAAAATTATCCCTGTTTTTATCATATATATTTATCCCATTATCCGTAATAGCCCAAATTCTCCCCTTGCTGTCTTCATACAAATGATGCACGGTGTTGTTGCTTATTGAATTGGGGTCATATATATTATAGGTGTATTCTTTAAAATTATATCCATCGTATCGGTTGAGCCCATCCTTAGTTCCGAACCACATAAAACCATCCCTATCCTGAATAATATCATGAATGTACCCTTGAGATAAGCCCTGGGAGGTGGTAAGCCAATCATATTTTAGCTGCGCATGAACGGGCCTTAAAAAACTACAGAGCAAAAGGGTGAATAAAAGGTTGACTTTCATATAAGGCAGCAACTTTTGTCAATAAAGGTAAATTCAAAACGCAATTATTTACACTTCCTGAATACAAAATTGCCAAAGGGTTTAAAATATGGTGATTTTGTCCTATTGTTGGGCCATTTGTCCCATTCTTTGCACGAAAAATTCGGTTTTTTGGTTAATCCATGCGCATGAAAAATGCCTGTATGGTGGAATTTTGGAGGATTAATTTATGATTGCTAATTAAACATTAACCACAAAATCAAAAGACAATGAAAATCAAATTTAACCCAAAGCCACTTGCTTTGTATCTGCTTATTATGGTAATGCCACTTTGGAGTATGGCACAAACCAAAAATGTAATATCTACACACCGGGTATTTCCAAAAATTGATAAAGTGCTCGAATTTGAGCGTGCACTTGCCAACCATGCTCAAAAATATCATTCAGGTGATGCAGCCTGGAGGGTTTTTGCAATTCAGACAGGCCCTGATATGGGTGGATACCATATTACTGAAGGACCAAAAACATGGGAAAGTGAAGATTCCAGAGGCGACCTTGGTGCTGCCCATATGGAAGATTGGCATAAAAACGTCGCAATTTATTTAACTGACAAACAATCGGCAGGCTATTATGAATTTATTGATACACTAAGTTCAGTTGCCATAGGCGATGTTACGGATAAAATAAATATTACCAATGTGTATCCGAAACCGGGTCAAGGCGATAATGTTGTGCTCATGATTAATAAATTACAAAAAACTTGGGAAGCGTCAGGGGTTTCGGTTGCCGTGTATAAATCAAACTCTTCAGGACAATTTCATTATTTAATTGTTACAAGGTATAAAGAAGGTTTAAAAGAAAAAACTCCCGGTTTCCGCAAACCATTTAAAGAGACGTATGAAGCTGTAAACGGACAAGGATCATATGCGCAATATCAGAAAGACCTTGCGGAATATATTGATAAAAGCTGGAGCGAATTACTTTTTTTGAAAAAGGATATGAGCTCAAAATAATCTAGAAACCTTTATTAATTAACAACACTTCAAAAGGGAAGAGTAATAATTTATTACTCTTCCCACTTTCAAATTTTCAACGCGCATATTATGCAAACCACCTTGACAATTCAGCAAAGGAAAAAAACCATTTTTCCGGCACTCTCGGAAAATAAAATATTGCGATATTTCAATTTTGTAGCCTTATATTTTGCACAAGGTATTCCTGAAGGGATGCTTGCATTGGGAATACCCGCATGGATGGCTATGAATGGGAAAACACCGGGCGAAATTTCTGCATTTGCAATCATAATTGTATTGCCATGGAGTTTTAAATTTATTGCAGCTCCGTTGATGGATAGGTATACCTATTTGCCGATGGGAAGAAAACGACCATGGGTACTTGTTGGACAACTGGGTTTGGTGCTCAGTTGTATTAATATGGCTTTTGTTCCTGATCCATTAAACAACTTAAATCAATTAATGATAGCCGCATTTTTTGTTTCTTGCTTTGGTGCTTTTCAAGATATTGCAACTGATGGCATGGCAGTTGACTTAATACCCGGAGATCAACAGGCAAAAGCCAATGGTTTAATGTGGGGTTCAAAAGTAATTGGCATATCTGTTTCGCTTGCAGCATGTAGTTTAATTTTAAATATGTATGACTTTAAAACTGCAATGCTTACAGTAGCAGCTGCTATCGGAATAATCATGTTAGTTCCCGCATTTTTAAGAGAAAGAAAGGGCGAAAAATTAGCTCCATGGTCAAAGGGTAAGGCTTCCTCAGAAACGAAAAACTTGCAACTGAATAACTGGCAATCCCTTTTCAAATCTTTATATAAAGTATTTACATTGCGTAATTCTTTACTCATTGCATTAATGTTATTTATTTGTCAGGGTGCCACAAAATATATGGGCACTATACTTCCTATTTTTACCGTGAAAGAATTAGGGTGGACAAATATTGAGTATTCTAATTATTATGCTTCTGCAAAACTCATCGGTGGAATTTTGGGAATGATTATCGGCGGGATCCTCATAGATAAATACGGTAAAAAACAAATGATTAATATTTACTTTTTCAGCTTTATATTATTCATTTCTTTTTTTTCCTTTTCTACAATGTATTGGGCAGATAAAAATTTTGTATTTGCTTTTATGATTGTTCAAAATACCATTTTTACTTTAAATAGTATAGCCGTTTTTGCTGTTGCCATGCAATGCTGCTGGAAAAAGATTTCAGCGAGCCAGTTTACACTGTATATGACTATTGCCAATATGGGGCAAATGGCATTTGCATCGTTTATTGGTCCGATGACAAACAATTTTAACTGGCAAATTTCACTTTTTGTATTTGCAGGTTTTATTGCATTGGCTTGGATTGTATTACAATTTGTAAACATTGATAAACAAATACAACAAGTGATTCACCTTGACAAAAGCGACTTGGAGAACGAAGAGAAAGTTGCCAAGGTTGCATAAATTTGAACCATACACCGGGTTCAACTCTACGTTGTTTTTTATTAGTTATACATGGAGCAATTGCTTTATATAAAAGTTAAACATTTATTGCATTAAACCAAATGCAATAAATGTATTGTTATAATCCAATGGCGTTTGTTGTCGATTGCATAGTGACATAGCAACAATATGAGCTTTGAATGAAAATACCCGGGCTTCGAGTTGTCGTGGAGTCTCCGACTCCAGACGCCACCCCGGTCTCCAGACCGGTTATGTGTTTGATTCGAATATTATTTTCCGTTCTTCTGTTGCAATCTAAGCGCTAGTATTGCTCATTATCGCATAGAATGTCAATTGCGAATTTGGTTCAAACCTCGCTAGTGCAATCATATCAACAAATCATACAGCCTTTCCCCATTGCTTTGGGAGCTAGCTCCCAAAGAGGACAAGCCACGGGATTTTGAGACAGAATAAAATCTATAAATTTCGCTAAAGTAATATTGTATACTATTGATATTCTGTTAATTATGTAATTTTATTGAAATAAAAATGGCTATAAATAATAGAATTTTAAACTAGGTCAATATTTTAGGTTTATTGGGTTCAATTTAGGTATCTATTCACTTGTTGCTGATGCTTCGGCTCTTTTGCTAATGGACATTATTTCCCATCGGTTTTCCCAACTGCCATCTCCCCAAAAACCCCTACCTTTGCACTCGTTATGCGTATAGAAATTTTGAAAAGCAAAATCCATCGGGTGCGGGTTACTGAGGCTAATTTGAATTACATTGGCAGTATTACAATTGACGAAGATTTGATGGATGCTGCGAATATGATTGAAAATGAGAAGGTGCAGGTTTTAAACGTGGCTAATGGTGAACGCCTGGAAACCTATATAATTAAGGGTGAACGCGGTTCCGGAACCATTTGTTTGAACGGCCCCGCTGCCAGAAAGGTGGAACCTGAAGACATCGTGATTATTTGCTCTTATGCTTCCATGGATTTTGAAGAAGCCAAAAAATTTGTCCCAACAGTGGTATTTCCGGATAGTAAAACTAATTCCTTGCGCTGATGCTCAACAGGAAACTGATTTTTAACATTCTCAAGTTTGTTGTTTTTCTTGGCATTGGGCTATTACTTATATGGGTAATTACCAAAGACTTAACGGCTGAACAAAAAGACGAGCTCCGCAATTCTTTTCGCGTTGCGGATTATTGGTGGGTCGGACTTTCGATAGTGATAGGCATTTTAAGCCACTACGTTCGGGCACTTCGCTGGAAAATGATGTTGCAGCCACTCGGTTACAACCCCCGCATTTCCACTACTTTTTACTCTGTAATGGTTGCTTATTTAGCCAATATGGCAGTTCCTCGCCTGGGTGAAATTACCCGTTGCGGTATTGTGCAACGTTATGAAAAAGTACCATTTGATAAAGCTGTCGGCACTATTGTCGTGGAAAGGTCCATTGACCTTGTGATGTTATTTCTGGTTACATTTTTACTTTTTGTTACGCAGTTTACTCTTATTTATGATTTTTTTCAGGATAAGGTTATCATTCCAATTATGGAAAAATTTTCATCAGGCCTCAACATGCTGCTTATTTTAGGTGGTGGCTTATTGCTTTTGGTGCTGATTAGTATCTTTTTAGTGCGCAGATTTAAACATACCGAAACGTATTTGCGTATTCGTATCATGATAATGAATGTGCGTGATGGTATTTATTCCATTCGCCATTTGAAAAATTTTAAGTTGTTTATTTTTTATTCCGTGTTTATTTGGGTATGCTATTTTGCTATGGTTTGGGTATGTTTTTATGCCCTTGAACAAACTGCCCATCTGGGCTTACCGGAGGCATTGGCAGTGCTCGTTTTTGGGACGGTAGGCATTATCAGCACGCCGGGTGGTATTGGCGCCTATCATCTGATAGTTACCGAAACACTGGTTGCTTTATATGGTTTGGACCGCACCTATGCCATTAGTTTTAGCTGGCTGGCATGGAGCGCACAAACTGTTATGATTATTTTTATGGGAGTAATTTCATTATTACTTTTATCCCGCGTTACGCGTAAAGAAACAATTGATGAAACGGTCTGAACATATTCCCGGAAAAATTTATGATGAAAAAACCATGTTGCAAAAAATTGCAGTCTGGCGTTTTCAAGGCAGAAAAATTGTGTTCACCAATGGCTGTTTTGACATCTTACATAAAGGTCACTTGCATGTATTAAACAGCTGTGCCGATTTAGGTTATAACGTAGCCGTAATTGTCGGATTAAATACGGATGCTTCGGTTAAAAAATTAAAAGGTGAATCACGACCGGTAAATAATGAAAACGATCGCGCATTGGTTTTAGCTAATTTAGTTTGTGTAGATGGCATTGTGTTATTTGATACCGATACACCTTATGATTTAATCAAAAATATCCAACCCGATTTTTTAGTAAAGGGTGGTGATTACAAAGCCAATGAAATTGTTGGCGCAGATATTATGCAAGCAAACGGGGGTTCAGTTGTTATTGTTCCCTATTTAAATAATTATTCAACAACAGCAATACTCGAGAGGAAATAAATACAGACCATTATTTTTAAACCACAATTGAATTTTATGTATTTCGAATTAACAGAAGAACAACTCATGATTAAACAGGCGGCAAGAGATTTTGCGCAGAATGTTTTAAAACCGGGCGTAATTGATCGCGACCGCGAAATGCGTTATCCGTATGAGGAAGTTAAACAAATGGGTGAGCTTGGCTTTTTAGGAATGATGGTATCACCGGAATACGGTGGTGGTGGAATGGATACGATGAGTTATGTTTTAGCGATGGAAGAAATTTCGAAAGTAGACAGCTCATGTTCTGTGATTATGAGTGTAAATAATTCATTAGTATGTTGGGGTCTTGAGCAATTTGGTACGGAAGAACAAAAAAGAAAATATTTACCGGATTTAGCAACAGGAAGAAAAATTGGTGCCTTTTGTTTGAGCGAACCGGAAGCAGGGAGTGATGCAACATCACAACGCACAACAGCTGAAGATAAAGGTGATTATTATTTATTAAACGGCACTAAAAACTGGATTACCAATGGTGGTACTGCCAGTATTTATTTAGTGATGGCACAAACCGATGTGGCTAAAGGACATAAAGGCATTAACTGCTTAATTGTTGAAAAAGATATGCCGGGCTTTATTGTTGGTGCTAAAGAAGATAAATTAGGCATCAGAGCAAGCGATACACATACCTTATTATTTAACGATGTAAAAGTGCCTAAAGAAAATCGAATTGGTGAAGATGGTTTCGGATTTACTTTTGCGATGAAAACTTTAAGTGGTGGTAGAATTGGTATTGCTTCACAAGCATTAGGTATTGCTGCAGGTGCATATGAATTAGCGTTAGATTATGCTAAAACACGTAAAGCATTTGGCAAAGAAATTTCTCAACACCAGGCTATTCAATTTAAACTTGCCGACATGGCCACAGAAATTGAAGCTGCTCGTTTATTAATTTATAAAGCTGCCCAAATAAAAGACGACCACGGCAATTATGATTTAGCATCCAGTATGGCTAAAGTATTTGCTAGCGAAGTAGCGATGAAAACTACTGTTGAAGCTGTACAAATTCACGGTGGATATGGCTTCGTAAAAGAATACCATGTTGAACGGTTAATGCGCGATGCGAAAATCACTCAAATTTATGAGGGAACAAGCGAAGTGCAAAGAATTGTAATTGGCAGAAGTATTTTAAGATAAATACTACGAGATACAAAAAGCCGCATGTTGAATAATCAGCATGCGGCTTTTTTATTGCTTTTTTTCGGAATAATTAATCCATTGGTTTAATTTTTCCGGAACCTGCTACAGATTTATCAATATCGCTTGGCTGACCTTTATAATAAATAGAACCACTTCCTGCAATTTCAGCAGATAATTTACCGGTTGCATTTACATAAGCATTTCCACTTCCTGCAATTTCTACTTCGGTATTACCGGTGCTTAAATCGTTGGCTTTATAGTTACCTGAACCTGCAATTTCTATTTTTGAATTGGAAGATTTTCCGGATAAATGAATATCACCGCTGCCTGCAATTTCAGATTTAACATCTTTTGCATCAATAGCAGCAGTTATAGTTCCTGAACCTGCAATTCCAAAATGTAATGTTTTTGTTGAAGTAATGGTATTGGTTGATTTAAATGTTCCACTTCCTGCTATACCAACTTCATTAATGTTTGGTGTAGATATATAGATAACAACATTTTTTATATTCGAATTTTTCTTTTGCTTGAGGATAAGCTTGTCACCATTTGTTTCAATCTCAATTTTTTCCAAATCTTCAGCGCTTCCTTCAGCACGAGCTGTTGTGTTAGCTTCCTGGGTGAATAACACTTCAAAAGAACCTGCAACAGATAATTCAGTAAATGGCTGAATGTTTAATTCTTTGGTGTCAGGGGTTACACTTTTGCTGCTAAATGATTGACAGGCAAAGGCAAGGGTTGTTATTAGTAAAACAACTAAACTTGTAGGAAGTAGTTTTTTCATATTGTTGATTTTATGACCTTAAATTTAAGGTTATTTGTCAATTCAACATTAAAGACATGGTATTTTTTCCAATAATTAAGTGATTTTAACATATTAGGCAACTTCGGAAGAACGTAAAAGGGATGTCACCTTTCCTAATAGAAAGCAACGTAACAAACGGTAATTAAGCAAATTACCTAACTAAATTATTTGCTAATTAAGTTATTAAATAAATCGGGAACTACACCTAAGGTGAGCAGAATAATTACGCCCAAGGTCAATACGATTTTATAACTTAAATGAATATCCAATTTAGGAATGTCATCACCGGCACTCATCGCAGTAGTCATAACGCGCAGATAATAATACACGCCAATTAGTGAAGTTAAAATGGCAATAATTACCAACCATATTGCATTAGCATTAATGGCATTTACAAAAATGGCGTATTTACCAAAAAATCCTGCTAAAGGCGGAATACCTGCAAGCGACAACATGGTAAATGCCAATACTGCAGCTAAAAATTTATTTTTTGAAAACAATCCTTTTAATCCGGATATACTATCGATTCCGGTTTGGTCTTTAATGATGAAATAAACGGTAAATGCAATCATACTACCAACGCCATAAGCGGTGAGATAATATAAAACATAACCGTAAGTTTCTTCACGCAAAGTAGCTACTGCCACTAAAATATAACCTGCATTCGCAATACCTGAATACGCGAGTAATCGTTTTAAATTGGTTTGATATAATGCCAGGATGTTGCCTACTATAAGTGTTAAGATGGCAATTACATTTAATACATCGCTCCAAATGGCAGTTTCAGGGAAAATTGTTCCGCCAATAAATCGAATTAATCCACCAAACGCAGCAGTTTTTACTACAGTCGCCATAAAGGCAGTAATTACAGTAGGTGAACCTTGGTACACATCCGGTGCCCAAAAATGAAATGGCACAGCCGATACTTTAAAAATAAATGAACCGAGTATCAATACTGCTCCGGTAATAAATAATGGTGATAAGTCGCCCGGATGCGCATTTACATATTGTGCAATTACATGCATATCGAACGAATTAGCAGTGCCGTAAATAAATGTTATCCCTAACAACAAAAAGCAACTTGCAAATGAACCCATCAGGAAATATTTTAATCCTGCTTCGTTGCTGAATAAATTTTTACGGTTGCTGGCAGCTAATATGTATAATGGAATACTCAATATTTCAATCCCCAAAAACAACATTACCAAACTATTGTAAGAACACAATAAGATGCCGCCTATTAAAGAGAATATGAATAAAGCATAAATATCACTGAGATGTTCAACATTATTGCGATAATAAAAATTGCTGATTACCAAAATACCCATTGTGATTAAAATCATAATCACACTAAATCCGTATGAAAATGCATCGAAAGCGAGCATATTGTTCATCAGGCTTTCATATCCACCATTATAGTGAAACATGATAATACCTAATGCTGCCAAACAAGCCAACAATACCAGAGGTAATGCGAGGCGTTTAATATTAAACACACCCACAAACATGGAAGCGATACCCGCTGCTGCTAAAACGATTACTGAAGTCATTGATAATTATATTGAAACACCAATTTTGGTCTGATAAATTTGAATAATTCCTTTTACCGCATCTTCCGAAATATTGGTAATAAACGATGGATACAATCCGAAAACAAAAATTAAAATTACAATCGGAATTAACACCCACTTGTCTAAACTATCTATTTCGGTAAATGAATTTGTTTTATTGTTAAGTTCGCCCAACATTACTTTTTGGTAACTAGTAAACATATAAACCGCACCTAAAATAACCCCGCTACCTGCAAATAGACATATCCATGGATTTACGGCATAAACTGAATTAAGCAACATAAATTCACCCGGAAACGCATTGGTTAATGGCAGTGCGACAGAAGCCAGCATAATTACTAAATATAATCCTGCAAATAAAGGAGCATTTAAACGCAATCCTCCAAAGGCATTTATATCGTGCGAATTAAATTTGCGATATAAAATCTGGCATACATAAAACAAACCTACCACATTAATACCATGTGCCATCATTTGCACCATACTTCCTTGTAAGCCCATTTCACTCACTGTTAAAATACCGGCAGTAATTAAACCTACGTGTGCAATTGATGAATAAGCAAATAATCGTTTTAAATCTTTTTGCACCCAGGCAATTGCTGAGGCATAAAATACACCAACTGCCGCAAGCACCATTATTATTTTACCGTATTCATTAACTGCATCGGGAACCACAGGTAATATCCAGCGAATTACTGAATATAAACCCATTTTTAACATAACACCTGATAACAACATGGTTGCCGGTGATGGCGAAAATGTATAGGTATCAGGTTGCCAGGTATGAAATGGAAACACCGGTATCTTGATGGCATAAGCCAACATAAATGCAAGGAAAATATATAATTGCGTTTCAGCAGGAATTTGTAAAGCATACACACTGCTGATATCAGTTGAATTAGTTGCACCTTGTAAGCTCAACCAGATAATGGCAACGAGCATAAATAAACTTCCGAATAAGGTGTAAATAAAAAACTTAAACGTAATTTTTGAAGTTTCTCCTTTTCCCCACCATAAAACCAGAAAATAAGCAGGAATTAATGCAAGTTCCCAGAAAATATAATACAGGAACATATCCATTGAAACAAACACCCCGTTCATGGCGCCTTGCATGACTAACATTAAACCGTAAAATAATCGTGCATTATTGTAATTATCTTTAAATGAAGATAAAATAATAAGTGGAGCGAGGATATTAGACAAAATCAACATCACCATACTGATACCATCGATACCGATGTGGAAACGCACACCTAACATGTTTATCCAAGGTACATCAGTAACAAATTGAGTCCCTGCTTTTGGGTCAAACTGGAAATAAGTGGCTACGGTAACACCAAGTGTTGCCAATGCAGCAATCAGTGCAATTTGTTTCGCTTGTTGCTGCGGTAACATCAGCATCGCTAATCCTGCAACAATGGGTAATAATATGAGTAGTAATGTGAACATGAATTACATCAAAATAATTAATAATAAAATTCCAACCATACCAAGTGCCATTGCAAATAAATAAAAACTTACTGCTCCGGTTTGTATGTTTTTTAACTGTGATGAACAATATGCCGAGAATCTTGCAGTTCCATTAACCAATCCGTCAATAACCTGTAAATCAATAATTTTATACAGGAAGTTGCCGAACATGTTTAAAGGTTTTACAACAATCGCGTTATATAATTCGTCGATATAATATTTGTGATTTAATACTTTTCCAAAACCGGTAATTTGTGCATCGGCTTCAGGTACTGTCTTTTTAATTTTATATTTTAAGTGCGCAAAATAGATGGTTAAAAATATGGCAACAGATGCGATTAACATGAGTATAATTTCCGTATTCAT
>DAORKJ010000005.1:7668-66472 GCA_035439505.1 Chitinophagales bacterium | reverse complement strand
TGGTTAAAAATATGGCAACAGATGCGATTAACATGAGTATAATTTCCGTATTCATCGCCATATGTTTTTCATCCATAGGCACTACCGGGCTTAAATAATGCATCATCATTTTATTGCCACCAAATAAATGTGGCATATTAATAACACCACCAAAAATTGCCAGCACTGTCAGCACAATTAATGGTGTAGTAATAACACGAGGTGATTCATGAATATGTTTACTCACTTCAGCCGACATACGTTCATCGCCTCTGAATACCACTGCATAAACGCGCATCATATAATATGCTGTAAGTAATCCTGCAAATAAACCAATTACCCATAGCACAGGTGAAATATGATATGCTGCAATTAATATACTGTCTTTTGAAAAGAATCCTGAAAAAGGTGGCACTGCCATAATTGCCAGCACACCAAAGCCGAATACCCAATGCGTAATTTTCATACGCTTATCCAAGCCCCCCATTTTGCGAATATCTTGTTCGCCTCCCAAACCGTGAATAACACTTCCTGCTGAAAGGAATAATAATGCTTTAAAGAATGCATGGGTTATTAAGTGGAACATTGCTGCTTCGTATGCACCAACACCTATTGCAAAAAACATTAAACCTAATTGACTTACTGTTGAGTAGGCCAATACTTTTTTAATATCATTTTGTTTTAAGGCGATAGAACCTGCAAAAATTGCAGTCACAATTCCTACCACCATAATTATTTCTAAAGTAAACGGAGCCAGACTAAACAACAAGTTGCTGCGCACAATCATATAGATACCGGCAGTCACCATAGTAGCCGCATGGATTAATGCAGAAACCGGTGTTGGACCGGCCATTGCATCTGGCAACCAGGTATAAAGTGGTAGCTGAGCACTTTTTCCGCAGGCACCAATAAATAATAATACCGTGATTGCGGTTAACAAATTTTCATCCGGAACAATTCGAGATACACTTTCATTTACGCCATCGAATGTAAGTGTTCCCGCATATTGAAATAATAAAAACAACCCGAACAACATGGCTAAGTCGCCAATTCTGTTCATAATAAATGCCTTGTTTGCTGCTTTATTATATTCCTGATTTTTATACCAGAATCCAATTAATAAATAAGAACACAAACCAACACCTTCCCAGCCAACAAACATCAGAATATAGTTGTTTGCCATTACCAGGGTAAGCATAAAGAAAATGAAAAGATTCAGATATGAAAAGAAACGATTAAATCCTTCATCACCATGCATGTATCCGATGGAGTATATATGTATTAAACTACCAACTCCGGTAATCACCATCATCATAATGATACTCAGGTGGTCGATTTGGAATGCGAAAGGGATTGTCAAACCACCAACCGAAAACCAATTACATAATTGTACATGAATAACTTCAACCGATTGCAGTTGATTAAATAACACAAGTGAAAGCACAAACGAAAGTGCCACCCACAAAGAAGCATGGATACCGGCCAGTTTTTCAGAAATTTTATTCTTGAAAAAGACATGTATAAAAAACCCAAGCAATGGCAATGCCGGAATAAGCAGGGTAATGATATTTAGGGTATTTTGACTCACTTTAATTTCTTTTTATCATTTATCATCATGCTTGTGAAGCAGATGGTTTGATTAATTATTTATTATTTGGATTACCACTTCAATTTATCTAATGAATTGATATCTATTGATTTCGTATTTCTGTAAATCATCACCAACATTGCCAAGCCAACTGCAACTTCGGCAGCCGCTACTACCATAATAAAAAACACAAAAGCCTGCCCTTGTGGATCATTATGATACGAAGAGAATGCTGCTGCCATCAGGTTAATTGAATTCAACATTAATTCAATACTTAAAAACACCACAATTAAATTGCGACGCATTAAAATTCCCATCACGCCAATGCTGAATAATATCAGCGAAAGCATGATAAAATTTTCGAGCGGGATAGCTCTCATTTGTTCGCTCAAAGCGCCTGTATTATCCATTTGCTTTATCTTTTTTATTCATAATAATTACTCCGACCATTGCCGACAGGAATAAAACACTTGTCAGCTCAAACGGAATAAGAAATTCGTTAAATAATACTTTTCCTAATGTTTGCACATCACCTGTTGTATTGGTAACCGGCATTGGCATTTCAACCAATTCAGATTTATAAAATGAAGCAAACAATAATAAAAACAAAGAACCGCCGGTCATTATGGCAGCCATTCGTAAAAAATTAGTTTTCGTAAATGCCGCCGGTGTGTTCAGGTTGAGAAACATCAATACATATAAAAACAACACCATAATGGCGCCGGCGTAAACAATAATATGAACAACAGCAAGAAATTGTGCGTTCAGCATGATGTATAATCCGGCTACTGCAAAAAAACATACGAGCAGGTATAACACACTATACATAGCGTTGCGCTGAAACAACATCAGCAAACTACAAGCGATTGCTATTGCTGAAAGTGCGTAAAAAAATATTTCACTCATTATATCGGGTTCTGTATTGGGTTCTACTATTTAATTAATTTGCTCCTTCGCGAATTCCTTTGCGTCGTGAGCTGATATCAATTCGTTTATCTTTTTCAATCGGTTCTACTAACATATCTTTAGTAAACAAAAATTGATCACGCTGATAATTACTTGGTGCAATTCTATCGGTTAAATAAATGGCATCTTTTGGACAAGCTTCTTCGCATAAACCGCAAAAAATGCAACGCAACATATTAATATTATATTCTGCAGCATACTTTTCTTCACGGTATAAATGTTCTTCACCTTTCTGACGTTCATCGGCAACTATCGTAATTGCTTCTGCAGGGCAGGCAACAGCACAAAGTCCGCAAGCGGTGCAATTTTCACGTCCTTCTTCATCGCGTTTCAACACGTGCACTCCGCGAAACACTTTGCTGTGTTCGCGCGTTTCTTCAGGGTAGTTTACGGTAACTTTTTTAGTGAAAAAATGCGACATCGTAATGCGCAATCCACCCAAAATAGCAGGCAAGTAAAGACGCTCCGAGAGGGTCATCTTCTTGTTTGTTACTACTCTACTTCTGTTAGTTAAACTTTGCATTGTTTGTATTTTTTAATTGATCAAGATTGAACAAGATTGTTCAATTTTGATCAATCTTGTTCAATTTTGTTCAATTTTGTTCAATTTTTTCTCAACTATCAATCTTCTTATCACCTTGTTGCTTGAGCCAACGATTCATTTTCGCTGTTTTTGCCGATGCCGTAAAAATGGCATTTAATTCATTTGCTTCTTTAAGCAATTTAATAGTTTCAGCATCGGCTAATACTTTGCCTTCTGTAATCACTTCCAACCAATAACAACTTTCATCTGCTTCTTCATTAACTATTGACAACTTAGCAATAAACTCATTTTGAGACCTTGCTCTACAAGCTGCCCTATAGTTAGCTCCTACAGAGGTGCCGGATTTTGATAATTGTATTTTAAGAACATTGTTTTCAGGCACCGGAGGAATACGTTTGCAAATTTCTAAACAAGCTATTGCAAATTTTTTCGTCCTGGCCTTTAATAAATCAGGATGCACAAAAACTATTTCTAAGGGTTAAAAAATAAAATATTTATTAATTGATCAAAATTGAGGCAAAATTTTTAAATTTTATTCTCGATAAATATCGAGATGATTTCTAACTTGTTCAATTTTGCTTCTCCCGATAGCTATCGGGATTGCTCAATTTTGCTTCAATCTTGCTCAATTTTGTTCAATTTTGCTTCAATTCAAAAATATAATCACCGCTCCTGTAATCAATACATTTAATATCGACAACGGGAGTAACACTTTCCATCCTAAATTCAACAACTGGTCGAAACGGAATCTTGGTATTGTCCAGCGAATCCACATAAAGAAGAATACGAAGAACAAAACTTTAGCAAACATTACCGCTACACAAATCAGCACAAACCATATTTCACCAACTGACCCCTGAACCGCTTCCATACCTGGAAAATTATATCCGCCAAAATACAAGCAGGTAATCATTGCGCTTGAGATAAACATATTTACATATTCGGCGAATAAAAAGAATCCAAGTTTCATTGAACTGTATTCAGTATGGAATCCACCAACTAACTCGGTTTCCGATTCGGGCAAATCGAAAGGTGTTCTGTTACATTCAGCAAAAGCACAAATAATAAAAATTAAACATCCGAGTGGCTGAACAAATACGTTCCAATTCATACCTGCCCAATCGCTTTGTGCATTTACAATACTTCCTAAACTTAATGAGCCGGTTGACATTACAACAGCAATTATGCTCATACCCATTGCTAATTCATAACTAATCATTTGGCTTGATGCACGAACGGCTCCAAGTAATGAATATTTATTATTAGAAGCCCATCCACCAATCATAATTCCGTAAACCCCTAAACTCACAACTCCTAATACATATAATACACCAATATTAATATCCGCTACCTGCAATGGTACACTGGTTCCATTAATGGTAACATTTGGTCCCCATGGAATTACCGCACTTGTCATTAATGCCGTAATCATAGTAATAGCAGGACCTGCAATAAATAAAAATCGATTAGATGCTGCAGGAATAAAATCTTCTTTCATAAACATTTTAACACCATCGGCTAAAGGTTGCAACAACCCAAATGGTCCTGCACGATTTGGTCCAAGGCGGTCTTGCATAAATGCTGCTACTTTACGTTCAGCATAAGTACTATATGCGGCAATTGCAAGTGATAATGCAAAAAGCACTACAACGAGAATTATTTTAAATATTAATATCGGGTCGATCATTTGGATGATACGGTGTTTGGTATTTTATTATTGAAACAGAATTGAACAAAATTGAACAAAATTTCGGTTCGCTCTTTATGGTTAAAAACTGCTTCTACTTGTTCTTTTTATTTATAAAATTTATTTATAAAAATCAATTAAGTTTAACCTAATTGATTTCGGAATAACTCTATTTTGATTCCCCTAATCCCTATCAAACTTGATTCAATTTTGCTCTCCTGATAACTATCGGGATTGTTTCAATCCTGCTCAATCGGCTGTTCATTTTTTTCCCTACTGCAATTTCTTCTGCGTTACCGGTAATTCGAAAGGCAGCTCGTAATGATTTTGTGAAATCACCGAGTGGCGGTCAACATGTGCCGGCCCTTCAATTTTCCAATCGGCAGTTGCTTTTTTATCGAAACGACATTCGTTACAGATAAATGCTTCACTTTCGCCCCACTGATCTTTGCGGCTGGTTACACGCAACACTTCTTCTCCCTGATACCACAGTGTAACTTTACCTGTACATTTTGTGCAATTACGATGCGCATACACAGGTTTGGTGAACCACACTCTTGATTTAAAACGGAATGTTTTATCTGTTAAAGCACCAACCGGACAAACGTCAATCATATTACCTGAAAATTCGTTGTCTATGGCTGTTTCGATATAAGTTGAAATTTCAGAAACTTCACCTCTTCCTAAAACACCATGCACGCGTTGATCAGTTAACTGGTCGGCAACTTGTGTACAACGATAACATAAAATGCATCTATTCATATGCAATTTTATTTTATCGCCGATATCTCTTGTTTCAAAAGTTCTTCTTTTAAATTCGTAACGGCTTTGTGCAGCACCGTGCTCGTAACTTAAATCCTGTAAATGACATTCACCGGCCTGATCGCAAACGGGGCAATCGAGAGGATGGTTTACCAATAAAAATTCCACCACACCTTTTCTTGCTTCAATTACTTCAGGAGAGGTTACATTTTTTACTTCCATGCCATCCATCACCGCAGTGCGACAACTCGCAACTAATTTTGGCATAGGGCGCGGGTCTTTTTCGCTTCCTTTGGTTACTTTAACCAAACACACGCGACATTTTCCTCCGCTTCCTTTTAATTTGGAATAATAACACATTGCCGGCGGCACATTTTCGCCTATCATTCTGGCTGCTTCCAGAATGGTAGTTCCTGCGGGAACGTCAATGGTGATATCGTCTATTGTTACTTTTGGCATGTTATTATTTTATAACAATTAATTGCTTTACACTTTTTGCATTTTCATTTCCGGTTGATACACGTGGTCTTCATCAAACACGCGATTCGGATATTTCACATGATATTCAAATTCGTGACGGAAATGACGAATTGCTGCAGCTACGGGCCATGCAGCTGCATCACCTAAAGGACAAATGGTATTGCCCTCAATTTTGCGCTGAATATCCCATAACAAATCTATATCTTCCATTTTTCCGTGACCGTATTCTATATTATGTAACACACGTTCCATCCAGCCGGTTCCTTCGCGGCAAGGTGAACACTGACCACAACTTTCATGATGATAAAAACGTGCAAAGTTCCATGTGTTGCGAACAATACATGCTTTTTCATCATACACAATAAATCCGCCGGAGCCTAACATACTTCCGGTTGCAAATCCACCTTCACTTAAACTTTCGTAAGTCATTAAACGCGGATTACCATCACTCATTTTTAACAATAAATGTTTTGGCAAAATTGGCACTGAACTTCCACCCGGAACACAGGCTTTTAATTCCAAATTATTTTTTATGCCTCCGCAATATTCATCTGAATAAATAAATTCTTCAACTGAAATGCCCATTTCAATTTCATACACTCCAGGTTTATTAATATTACCTGATGCCGAAATTAATTTTGTACCGGTTGATTTTCCAATACCGATTTTTGCATATTCATCGCCACCATCGTTAATAATAGGAACAACAGCAGCAATAGATTCAACATTGTTTACAATTGTCGGGCAACCCCATAATCCGGCAATAGCAGGAAATGGTGGTTTAATTCGCGGGTTACCACGTTTACCTTCAAGTGATTCGATTAATGCCGTTTCTTCACCACAGATATAAGCACCTGCACCCGGATGCACATGTAAGTCGAGTGAATATCCGCTACCTAAAATATTTTCTCCTAAAAATCCTTTAGCGTAAGCTTCAGCAATTGCCTTTTCTAAAATGCGCAAAATAAACATGTATTCACCGCGGATATAAATATAGGAAGTACGACAACCTAAAGCATAACTGGAAACAATCATCCCTTCAATTAATAGGTGAGGGATTTTTTCCATTAATAATCTATCCTTAAATGTGCCCGGTTCACTTTCATCTGCATTACATAATAAATAACGTGGTTTACCTGAATTTTTATCGAGGAAACTCCATTTCATTCCCGTAGCAAACCCAGCGCCGCCGCGACCGCGCAATCCTGATTTTTTTACCTCTTCGGTAATTTCATCAGGTGTCATTTTTTTTAAAGCTTTTTCAACTGAACGATAACCTCCGTTTTGAAGGTAACCTTCCATCGTGTTGATGTTGGCTTTATTCAGATGTTCTAATAATAATTTGCGACCCATAGTATGATTTGATATGCTACGTGAGCATCAATTATTTATTGCTTTTAATTTTTCCTGTTTCAGATTTTCTAAAATCTGATCTACTTTTTCTTCCGTTAAATGCTCATAAAATGTTTCGCCAATTTGAAACATAGGTGCATATCCACAAGCACCTAAACATTCCACAGTTTTTAAAGTAAACATGTTATCTTTTGTTGTTTCACCAACTTTGATATTTAATTTTTTTTCGATGTAGCTGACAATTTTTTCAGCACCATTTAAACAACACGGACCTGTCTGGCACACTTCAATTAAAATTTTTCCTACCGGTTTGGTATTATACATCGAATAAAATGTTGCCACTTCATACACTTCAATTGGATGAATATGTAACAATCGCGCAACATAATCCATTGTTTCTGCACTTAACCATCCGCCAAATTCGTTTTGTGCAATATGTAACACCGGCAACAGCGCAGATTTCATTTTATCTTGCGGATAATGACTTACGATGCGGCTAACTTCGAGCATCGCTTCCGGTGAAAATTCAATTTTTTGTACTTCTGTCATTACTAATATAAAAATTACTCCCTTTCAGGAGATCAATAAATTACGCATCTAATTCTCCTGCAATTACGTTCATGCTGCTCATGGTAATAATGGCATCACTTAATAAAGCACCTTTAATCATTTCAGGATATGCCTGATAATAAATAAAACATGGTCTTCTGAAATGCAAACGGAAAGGCTGACGACCACCATCGCTCACTAAATAAAATCCTAACTCACCATTTCCACCTTCCACACAATGATATACCTGACCTTTTGGAACATTTACTTCGCCCATTACAATTTTAAAATGCCAGATTAATCCTTCCATGGTATTATAAACTGCATCTTTCGGAGGCAAATAAAATTCAGGAACGTCGGCAAAAAATTCATTTGTTTTAGGCATTTTATCTAAAGCCTGACGAATAATACTTAAGCTTTGCCACATTTCTTCTTCACGAACACAAAATCTATCGTAAGTATCGCCCTGAGTTCCAATCGGAATAATAAAATCAAAATCTTCATAACTGCTGTAAGGTGTCATCACACGCACATCATAATCTACACCTGCAGCGCGTAAATTTGGTCCAGTAAATCCGTATTCCAAAGCGCGTTCGCCGGAAATAGGTCCTGTTTTAATTGTTCTATCCATGAAAATGCGGTTGCGCATTACCATGTTTTCGAATTCTTTTAATGCTTTAGGGAAATCTTTTAGAAACTCATCTAAACGGCGATACACATCAGGTGTAAAATCGCGTTCAAATCCACCAATACGACCAATATTTGTAGTTAATCTTGCGCCGCAAATTTGTTCGTATAATTCGTAAATTTTTTCTCTCCACTGAAATACATATAAAAATCCGGTTAATGCTCCGGTATCAACGGCAATTACCGAATTACAAACAATATGGTCGGCAATACGTGCTAATTCCATAATAATTACCCGCATGTAATCCACTTTTTTAGGTGTTTTTACATTGAGTAATTTTTCGACTGTCATATGCCAGCCGATATTATTAATTGGAGAAGAACAATAATTTAAGCGGTCGGTAATTGGTGTTACCTGATAATACGGGCGATGTTCAGCCAGTTTTTCGAAAGCGCGATGAATATAACCGATAGTAGGCTGAGCATCGATAATTATTTCTCCATCCATTTTTAAAATGTTTTGGAAAATACCGTGCGTAGCCGGGTGAGTTGGTCCGAGGTTGAGGTAATTATATTGTTTTAATTCCTCATCAGATTGCTCCACACCATTTAAAAACTGGCGGTCTTTTTTGTTATTGCTTAATTGAATATCACTCATCGTTTTTTTTATTTGGGGAAAAATAATTTCGCCCTTTTATTAAGTTCGGTTAACGTCCGAAATATTTATCTTCTTTATCGGTTCTGGTTCCGTCTTCAAGCGGATATTGTTTTAACAACGGATGATACTGCATATCTTCCATATTCAATATTCTTCTTAAATCAGGGTGGCCGGTGAATTTAATGCCAAAAAAATCGAATGTTTCGCGTTCCATCCAGTTTGCAGTTCTATATAATCCGGTTACAGTTGGCACAACAGGGTCGCTGATTGAAAACAGGATATGTAAACGAATGCGTTTATTATTGGCAAAACTGTGCATATGGTAAACCACACCTAATTCTTCTCCTTTATTATCGGGAAAATGCATTCCGCAGAGGCTGGTTAAAAAATTAAAACTTAGCAGACTACTATCGCGCAACCAGGTAATAATTTCGATAATTTTTTCGCGTTTCACTACGATATCAAGCATACCGTATGATTCTTCCACGCTGCGTATGGCATCGCCGAATTGCTCTTTTAAGAGGCTTTCGATTAATCCGTTTTCTACTTTATCGCTCATTCTATTCCGTAGCTGGTCAATAATTTTTGATATTCTTCCGATTCTCTTCTTCTGAAGCTTTCGGTTTTAATCAGTTCCTGAATTTTAATAATGCCATCTAAAATTGCTTCCGGCGGAGGAGGGCAACCAGGCACGTATACATCAACAGGAATTACTTTATCGATACCCTGTAACACTGAATAGGTATCGAAAATACCGCCACTTGATGCGCAGGCACCAACGGCAATTACCCATTTAGGTTCGGCCATTTGGATATATACCTGTTTGAGTACGGGTCCCATTTTTTTAGAAATGGTACCCATTACCATAAGCAAATCAGCTTGTCTTGGAGAAAAACTCAATCTTTCGGCACCAAAACGGCCTAGATCGTAAGTGGCACCCATGGTAGCCATAAATTCTATTCCACAACAAGAGGTAGCAAATGGAAGGGGCCAAATGGAGTTAGCGCGGGCCAGTCCAACAATTTTTTCGAGGCGGGTAAGGCCGTAGCCTTCGCCTGTATACATTTCCGGTGCTTCTGTAACTTTTACCACGTCGGTAATATTTTTAGGATTCGTTTTTGGCGAACCGGTTAAATTTTCGAGACTGGCTGGGCTGAAATATGTTCAGTCTCAGTTAGTTATTCCCACTTCAGGGCACCTTTTTTAATAATATAAAAGTAGCCGAGGAGTAAAGGCGCAATAAACGCTAACATCTTAACAAAACCTGATTCCCCTAGTTCACGGAAATTAACCGCCCAAGGGTAAAAGAAAATTACTTCCACATCAAACAACACAAAAAGAATAGCCACAAGGAAATATTTTACTGAAAATGGAAGGCGGGCATTACCAATTGAATCGAGACCACACTCAAAACTTTCGAACTTTTTAACCGACTTATGTTTAGGGCCGATTTTTTGAGCGAAATAAATGGTGGTAAGTACGAAGCCGGCAGCTACAACAAACTGCACAAATATGGCTGCGTAATCAATTAATTGGCTGTTAACTACCTCTGTTTCCATTTTTATCGAAGCGATTTATTAAAACGCACGGCAAAGGTAGGAAAATGAAATGGGAAAAAACATGCTTTTCGTACTACAAATTCCGAAAATTTGTGATGTGCAGCTAAAGTAAAATAAGCGAATAAATAAAATGGTTAAACGCCGGCATAAACATAAAGCAATTCGAGCGTTGGCGCTACACTTCCACCGGCAGGTTCAAGCGTTACTGCAAAAGCATCAGCTTCAGATATATGTTTCATTTGCTGAATATTACCGTTGATATCGAAAACACCTGCATCAATAGGTTTGCCGTCTTTTAAGGCCCATAATTGATATTGTTTTCCCAGGCCCGGTGCAGGAAGATTGTTGGCGTTAACATACAAGTCGCCATTGGCTTTATCCCAATACACTACTGAGGTGGAAGCCGGACTTATAGGTAACCCTTTCATTGTGATAGCGATAAAATCAGGATTTTTAACAATATTGACTTCTGATTCGAGATTTTGGTAATTCGCCTTAAGCGTTTCCATTTCTCCTGCCATAAAAGTATTGTCTTCGCGAATATCAGCTAATTCGCTGCTTACGGTTTTGTATTTATTGAAGTAATAAATATTAGTGGCAACCGATAAAAACAATAAGATACTGGCTGCGAAAGCTAATAATCGGAGGGTATTATTTTTAGGTTGCGACGCCATTTGTACAATTTTGCCTTTAACCTCTTGCTGTTGCGTTTGTTCAATTTTGGTTAAAATGGTATTGAGTGTTGAAGCTGGAGGTTCAACGGCATGCAGCATAGCATATTTCTCCATCGCCTCTTCAATAGCAGTGAGCTCTTTGCGAATTTCCGGATGTTTCGCTGCAAGCGCTTCTACTTCAAGCCTTTCAGCCTGACTTAGGTCGCCTGTAACGTAAAGTTCCAGTATTCCTGATGATATGTATTCGTTGATATTCAAAGCTTTTGCTCTTATTAAATTATATTTCGTAATTCTGTTATTGCACTTCTTAATCTTGTTTTGACCGTCCCTAATGGCATATTCAGCTCTTCAGCAACTTCCTGATGGGTGTACCCTTTAAAATAAATAAGGTCAACCAACTGCTTCCATTCGGGCTTGAGTTTATCTACCAGTTCTTTTAAACCGATGGTATCTGGTTTGATATCATCATAAATTTTGGTAGGATTTTCCAACAGCACCGTTTCGTCGCTTGATGTTTGTTTACTGTTTTTAACACCTTTGCTGCGCAGTTTATCTATTGCTGCGTTTCTGCAAATATTCATCATCCAGGTAAACAATCTGCCTTTTTCCGCTTCATAAGAAGCCGCATTATTCCAAATTTTCAAGAACGCCTCCTGCAAAACATCCTCTGCAAGATGGTCGTCATTAACCAAACGAGTGATAACACCGTATAGTGCGGAAGCATATTTCTCATAAATGATTTTAAGTACAGAAGAATCCTGTGCTTGTAAACCTATTATGAGTGCTTCTTCGTTTGCCTGTATGTTCGAAGCGTTATTCAATTATGGTTTTAATGACTGGACAAATTTACGAGGAAATTGTTCGTTCGGTTTTAAAAGTTTAGAAATTTCTTAAAAAACCATCAAATTACATCAAAATCGGCTAATTGGGGACAATAATTATTTAATAAGTGTAAAAAGCTGTGCATCAATGCCCTGTGCCTTTACAAAAGTAACAGTATATATGCCGGAAGGAAATTGCGCCATACTTAAGCTTTTTTTGAATAATCCGGTATAGGGGTCAACAGGAGCTCCCAATAATGTTCTTCCTTCGTAATCTGTTATGATGTATTGTAAAACAGGGTTAACATCATCAGCAACCAACATAATATTATCGGAAGTAGGGTTGGGATACACCATAGTTGTAACGATATTGCTGTTTTCGTTTTTGAGATAAACGATATCCGAACTAAACATCCTTCCCTCTTCATTTACTTCTTTTATCCTATAATAGGCTGATGTAGTGAAATTGTTATCGTAAAAATCATAAGTATGGATATTGGTAGTTGTGCCGTTACCCGGAACAAATCCGATAGAGTCAAATTCTGTGAAATTTATACTTTTTTCAACTTGAAATCCGCTGCAATTGTTTTCGCTTGCGGTGGTCCAGGTAAGTTTCGACTGACCAATGCCGGCAACTTCTGCTTTAAATTCAAGAAGTTCAACAGGTAAAAGTAAATCACAGGACATTAAAACATTGTCAAGTCCATTAGTTTCGTACGTTAATCCTGAGTATTCTGCTTTAATGCGGATTTTACTTACATCACTCAAAATAGCTAAAATTTGTGCTGCGGTTGCGGCGGGAGCTCCACCGCCAATTGATTCACCATATTTCCATCCTGCCACATCTGTAAGCGGAACAACCTTATTTACCCATGTATAAATAACATTCAGGTCGGGATAATTATATACCATGGTATCACCGGTGGTATTAAAAATCATGACATCATAGTAATTACTCATATCACCTGCAAACGTGTTTTGATATAAATCGTAAGATAGGTTACAACCATAATATGCAGATAAATCACCTTTAAACTCCGACGGAGCTATCCAACCCCAAGCGCCTATGGAAATATCAGTTTCAGAAATATATCCACCCGGATTACCACCTGTAGCAGACCAATTTATAGGAAGCACAGGCGCCCCTCCGGCAGGTTCATTATATACTTTCCAGGATTCGTCATTTAAAGTGAAATCGCTCACAATTTGAGCATACAAGGCCTTTCCACTGCAACAGATGCAACAGAAAAACATCAATATATGTGTGTATTTCGAAAATAAACGCACGGAAAAAAGACTTTTAGCCTTAAAATACACTACAAGATTACTAAGCTGCAAATCAAATTCCAAAACTTTTACACAAAATTTTTAGTGATGCAACCTTCTGAAAACCAATAACGTCGGGGGAAAAGTAGCAAACTAAGCATCATTTTTATCCAGATGTTAACAAACGGTATTGTACAATCATCCCAATTTATTTAGTCGGCAGCTCAGGATACTTCAAATCCAGTGCTTTCAAGGCTTCCACAATTTTTTTTGCGATGAGATATTCCTTGTACCAGTTTTTGTCAGATGGAACAATAGTCCAGGGAATTTCGGGGCTGCATTTGTTAAAAGCCGCTTCGTAAGCTTCCATGTATTCGTCCCAGCGTTTACTCTCTTCTATATCGTTAGCATTGTATTTCCACATTTTTCGGGGGTCAGAAAGGCGTTCTTGAAGGCGTTCAAGCTGTTCTTTCCGGCTGACATGTAAATAGAATTTTAGTATTACGGTGCCATTTTCCTGAATAAGTTTTTCAAATGCATTGATATGTTCGTATCTGCGCTGAATGGTATCATCATCAACCCATTTATGGACTTTTTGGATTACAACATCCTCATAATGAGAGCGGTTGAAAATCTGAATCATTCCTTTTGCCGGCATATTACGATGTATACGCCATAAAAAATCGTGGCCCATTTCTTCTTCTGTTGGCTTTTTAAATCCCTGAACATGACAACCCATTGGATTTACCCCTGAAAAAACTTCTTTAATAACACCATCCTTGCCACTGGCATCCATTCCCTGCAAAACCACCAAAAGGCTAAATTTTTGTTGTGCAAATAACACATTTTGTAATTCACGCAGTTCGTCAATCAGTTTTTCGGTTGCCTCTTCGGTATCACCTTTATCGTAGGTGTTTGGCGGAAGGGTTGAAACAGCAGCAAGTGAAATTTTTGTCATAGTCAGGTATTTCTCCCTGCAAATGTAGTGAAACCAATCTCATAAGGAAGCCGGTTCAATCGTTTGACAATTCGTAGAAATATCTAAATTTACATCCTCCCTAAACGAGGATATTTGTATTATGGCAAAGAAGAATGAAGAAAAAAAACGCTTTAAGTTTAAAGAAATGAAAGTGTATGGTTCGCTTGAAAATTTTTTCGGCAACCAAAAAAATTATCGCATTGTATTCGACGAATCGGAAGTTTGTTACGTGAATGTTGAGTTGCAACTATTTAATATTTTATTTGATGAAACCGAATGGAAAGCTAAAGTAAAAATTAAAGCAAGTGAATATTACAACAATAAAGAAATGTGCAATATCGATAAGGAAATTGTTGTAACAACCGACCAAAATATTATTATGATTCGCGAAGGATGGGGAACTCCCAATCCGGGCTGGTGGAAAAAAGGCACTTATAAATGGGAAGTATTTTTGGATGATGTAATTGTTGGTACCAATTATTTTTATATTACCGATAATGGTATGGTAACTTCAGCAAATAATCCCTACTTTGACATCAATGCCATTAAATTATTTAATAGCCCTAAAGGCACACTTCCTCGCGAACAGAGAAAATATTTAACTACATTTAATAAAGATACCGCACAATATATTTCTATTGAGTTAGATATTACCAATAAAATAAGTCATGAGAAATATTTTCCATTAGAATTAAATTTTTATTTCTATAATGATTCACGCCAATTAAAAGGAGCTTGTTACTGGTTTGAACACGTGAACGACAGCAGAAAAAACATATTAATGGATGTTGGTTACGGTGCAGAAGGAACCGGTTTCTGGTATCCTGATAAATACACTTGTGAAGTCGTATTTATGGATAATATTATTGCTATTGTTCCATTTGAAGTTGGCACAACTGACATTGAACTTTCAGGCACTCCCGTGTGGTTAACCAGCATTACACAAGGTGACGAAGTGCATGCTATAGCAGCCGAACAACAAGATGAAGCAACTTACGAAGCGGCTAAAAAAGAGTTAGACGATTTAATCGGATTACAAACAGTAAAAAATGAAATTAACGAACTCACTACTTATCTGAAGTTTTTAAAAATAAGACAAGAAAAAGGGTTCGAAGAAAAAAATAAAATAAATTTAAACATGGTATTTACCGGCAATCCGGGAACAGGAAAAACAACTGTTGCAAGGATGTTGGGAAAAATATATAAATCGCTGGGATTACTAAAACGACCTGATGTTACAGAAGTTGGTCGTGTAGATTTAGTTGCCGAATATATCGGGCAAACAGCGCCAAAAACTAAAGCGGCAATTGATCGCGCTCGCGGTGGTATTTTATTTATTGATGAAGCTTATGCGCTGAGCGATCGTGGCGATGACGGAAAAGATTTTGGAAAAGAAGTAATTGAGGTAATTATTAAAGAAATGAGTGACGGACCCGGAGATGTGGCATTTATTTTTGCGGGTTATCCTAAAGAAATGCGCGATTTTTTAAATTCCAATCCGGGATTAAGTTCACGTGTTTCGCAGGTAATTAATTTCCCTGATTATAATCCTGATGAACTGATGGATATTGCCGCTTATGATAGTAATAAACGAGGGGTATTAATCAGTGAAGAGGCTCGTAATCTTGTTTACATGAAAGTGGTTGAAGCTTATCGGAACCGCGACAATAAATTTGGCAATGCACGTTATGTAAATTCCATTATTGAAGAGGCAAAACAAAATATGGCTTTGCGTTTAATGAAGTCGGCAAAACCGGAAGATTTAACAAAAGAAGATTTGAGTACAATTATATTAAGTGATGTTGAGGAAATTTTCGGATTAGGTTCTGCCAAAAAAGTAGATTTACCGATTGATGAAGTGTTATTGCAAGATGCCATGACACAATTAAAAGAGCTCACCGGAATGGCGAATGTAAAAAATGAGATTGAGGAAACAGTGAAGCTGGTGCGTTATTATAAGGAGATTGGTCGCGATGTAAAAAAATCATTTTCATTACATACAGTATTTACCGGAAATCCGGGAACAGGTAAAACAACTGTTGCACGAATTCTGGTGAAAATATTTAAGGCCCTTGGAATTTTAGAACGCGGTCATTTAGTTGAAACTGACCGCGAAGGTATGGTTGCGGGTTATGTTGGTCAAACCGCTATTAAAGCTGATAGCATGATTGAAGCAGCAATGGGTGGTGGTTTATTTATTGATGAAGCATATGCCTTAAGCCAGGGTGGAGAGAATGATTTTGGTCGCGAAGCAATTGAAACATTACTAAAAAGGATGGAAGATCACCGTGGTGAATTTATCGTTATTGTTGCCGGGTATACTGACAATATGGCGAAATTCCTGGAATCAAACCCGGGATTAAAGTCTCGTTTCGATAAGTTTATCCATTTTGAAGATTACCAAAGCGATGAATTATTTGTGATTACAGAAAATCTTTTGAATAAGGAATTCCTGTTCCTGAACGAAGAATCGGCAACACACCTTAAAACATTTATCACACAATTGGTAAGTAATAGAAATAAGTACTTCGGAAATGCGCGCACTATGCGTAAGCTGGTGGCAGATATAGTGCATCACCAAAACCTGCGTATGGCCGGCATTCCTGCAGCGCAACGCACACCTGAAATGATTAAAACAGTCACCATTGATGATGTGAAAAGTTTCAGCATCGACATTGAAGGAAAAACCACGGTTAGAGAAAGCATTGGCTTCAAACTAGGCACAGGAAATAAGAATCCTAATTAATCTAGTAAACGTATCATAAATCGCCATTCCGCAAGGTTTGGCGATTTTTTTTTGCCTTTTTTTCACCTTTTTCAAAGTAAAATAGTTACCAATTTGGTGAAAACTGCCTTTTTCTGTCCCCATCTGATGGCCAACATTTCCGCACAAAACAAGGGGTTTAAGAGGGAAAGTATCTGTTTATACATATATTTTTTATGAAAGTTGCCCATAACTGAACGGAAAACAAAGGTTTTTGTCCTTTTTGTATGTAGATACACGCAATACTTTTGAAACTGCAAACGAACTCTTAACCGCAAAACGATGAAAAAAATATTATTTACAATCAGCCTTGTTACAAGTTTTATTATGGCTGATGGACAATGGACAAACACCTACAATGGGCAGGGTGATTTTAGTGATGTGTTTAATTCCATTAAAGTTGATGCTTCAGGCAATACCTATCAATCTGGTTATACTATAAATCCCGAGTTAAGCAAAGACATATTATTAATCAAATTAAATAACGCGGGTGATACTTCTTGGACACGTATTTTTAATGGTCCGGGTAATGGTCCTGATGAAGCAATTGCTATGACGCTGGACATAGACAACAATATCATATTAACCGGATATCAAAAAGGCAGTGGAACAGGTTACGATATTATTACTTTAAAATATGCAGGAAATGGTGAATTATTATGGCAGGTAACTTACAATTATACATCAAATGAATTTGATCAGAGCAATGCTGTAATAACTGACGCAGATGGAAATATTTATATAGCAGGTCAGAGTGATAAAGATGAAACATTAAATAATAACGACGATTTTTTAATTATTAAATATAATTCTTCAGGGATTCAACAGTGGGCTAAACGAACCAATGGTTTAGGTAACAGCAATGATCGCCCTTCAGCAATTACATTGAATACTGAAAATGATGTGGTTGTTACCGGAAGGTCGTTTAACGGAAATGATGATGATTATTTCACAGTTAAATATGATGGCAGCACTGGAACAGAATTATGGAAAAAATATTTTGACCGCACACACAACGACAGAGCAACTGCAATAGTATGTAACACTGCCAATAACCGTATTTATATTACAGGTAGAAGTACTAATGGGGATAATTACGATTATGCAACTGTGTGTTATGATAATGCCGGTGTAGAAATATGGCAAAGTATTTTTGATTATGTAGATGACGACCGCGCAACACATATTGGTTTAGATAATAGCGGCAACATTTATGTGACCGGACAAAGTGATGTTAACGCGTCTGCTATTGGGGTTAATTATGATATCCTAACAGTTAAGTATAATAGCTTGGGTGTTCAACAGTTTGCACAAACATATGGTGGCACTGCAACCGGTGACGACATTCCATCAGGATTACAATTTGACAACAGTGGGAATATTATTATTTGCGGAAGTACCGATATGGATGCAAGTGCCCTAATAAAGAACGACTTTGTTGTTTTAAAATATAATACAGCAGGTACATTACAATGGTCCACAACATTTGATGGAAGCGGCACAAATGATAATGCCAAATCATTAGCAGTTGACGGAACCGGTAATATTTATGTAGCGGGTTATAGCGAAGCAGTTCCCAATAAAGATGCAGCAACCATTAAACTCAATAATGCAGGTGCTTTGCAATGGGATTATAACTTCAATGGCATTGGTGATAATGCAGATAATGTACACGCGATAAAAAAAGACAATAGCAATAATATTTATTTAGCAGGTTATACTTTTGGTTATGAGCAGGACAGAAATTTTTTGCTGATGAAAATTGGTGCATCAGGCACTATGCAATGGCAACATGTGATAAATGGCAGTAGCAACACACAAAGCACCGATGATGCAATAACACTTCAGTTGGATAATGCAGGAAATATCTATGCAGCCGGGTTTGTGAAAAACAGTGGCACAGGTTATGACATGATGATTGTAAAGTACAGCACATCCGGCGATTCATTATGGTCTTATAATTATAACTATACATTAGCCAATGAAACAGATAAAGCAATTGCACTTGAGTTAGATGCGGATAACAATATTTATGTTGTTGGCCGCAGTGATCAAGACCCCACTATAGTTTCTAATGATGACATAGTTACTTTAAAATTATCATCAACTGGTAATTTGCTTTGGGAAAAAAGATATAATGGCGCAGGCAATAGTAATGATAATGTAAAAGCATTATTTGTTACCGGCGGAGGCGATATTTATGTTACCGGAAAAACTACTAATGGTGGTCAAAGTGATATTATTCTGATTAAATATAATGCAGCCGGTGTTCAGCAGTGGGTGAAAACTTTTGACAGAAGTAATGGAGATGACGAAGCCATAGCATTATGGATTGATGCATCAGATAATATTTATGTTGGCGCAGAAACAACAAGCGCTAATCATGATTTAGATGTTACAATTTTATGTTATTCCAATAATGGTACATTAAATTGGCAAAAACACTACGACTCCGGTTTACATGGTAATGATGAAACTAAAAGTTTACATGCAGACAATGAAGGCAATATCATTATTGCGGCAACAACTGCTCCGGATACTGCATTATTAACTTTGAACGGAGACATTACTATTTTAAAGTTTGACAATACAGGCGAATTGTTATGGGAACAAACCTTTGAAAATGAATTGAATGATGACGCCAGTGAAGCTACTATCGATGCTAATAATAATATTATAATTACAGGGCAAACCGACAATGGTACCACCGGATATACAAATTATGATTATTTAACCCTGCAGTATCTTCCGGACGGTACCCTTTATACAACAGAATTATATAATGGACCGGATAATCTTTCAGATGTACCGAATACATTAATAGCCTTTGAAAATGCTTTTTATGTGACAGGAGGCAGTTATGGTAACTCTTCACAACGTGATATCGTTACCATACTTTATGGAACTACACCGGAAGTAGTAGAAAATATCCAAGATAATCCATTGCAGTTTACCGTTTTTCCAAATCCGGCAACAACACAATTTCAAATAAATACACCTAACAATGAGTCAGGTTTGGATTTATCAGTTCGTTTCCAACTTTTTGATATACAAGGCAGATTACTTATAGAAATTCCGGAAACAACATCTCCCACAATAAACTGCTCACAGCTCCCAAGAGGTATCTATGTGCTTAACGCTGTAATGAATGGCGAAATATTATCCACTCAAAAAATCATATTAAACTAACTCAATTAACTTATAAAATTAATTTTTATGAACAATCGAATTAAAAAAACTATCATTTGCAAAGAAGTAACAAACTATACTGTTAACCATGCAATCAACAACTCATATACTCCAAAAGATGGTGATGTAGCCTTATTTGAAGTATTAGTTATCGGAAAACACACTTCTGTGCAATCTGAAACAAAACGTATTACAGCCATTTTTGAAGGAGATGTAATTATGGCTGCGTTTGCAAATCGTTATGCTACTTCTCAATTTGAAGGATATACACCGGATACACCAACTGAAGTATTAGATATTTTAGGCGCAGGTGGTGCAATTGGGCTGGTAAAATCAAAAAATGCATCTTTGGAAGATATTGAACCAACTAAAGTAAGACTAATTGGTTATGCAACAGGTGTTGATGGCAATGTAATAAATACCAAATTTTATCACACCAATAGAATTCCATTTACCGGTTTTGTGCCAAATAATGCAAAGTTGATACTATCAGTTGGATCATCTATGGATAGTGGCAAAACCACTTCAGCTGCTTATTTAGCCAGAGGGTTAAAAACCACTGGAAAAAAGGTTGCTTTCATCAAATTAACCGGCACTAGTTTTACAAAAGATAAAGATTTTGTATTTGATTGTGGCGCCGATGTAGTTGTTGACTTCACAGATGGCGGTTACCCATCAACATATATGTGTAGTAAAGAGGAAATAATGGATTTATATCAAACATTGTTATATATGTTAGAACCAGAAAATCCGGATTACATTGTAATGGAAATTGCGGACGGTTTATTAGAACGCGAAACTGATTTTCTATTGCGCGATACCGCATTTATGTCAACAGTGCATAGCATGATATTTTCATGTGGTGATAGCCTTGGCGTATTTTATGGCTTACAATTGTTAGAACAATTTGGTGTTACTCCTGCTGTTATTTGTGGTCGTTTTACAATGAGTCCACTGTTAATTCAAGAAGTTAAAGCAAAAATAGATATACCTACACTTGACATCGATCAGTTAAGTAATGGGGAATATGTTCATTTATTTGATCAACAAAAGGTATTTGTACATCATGCTTAATAAGTTTGATGTAATACGTTCGTTTGCGGTTAAGAAGAGGGGAATTATTACCGGCGCTTTTTTTACTGGTGTTATCAGTACGGGCTGCTCGGTAATAATCCCTTTATTTATTGGACAATATTATAATATTGTATTTCACAGTCAGTCATCTCGTGGTGCAATATTTGAAAAATTGTTTGGCCACATCGAAAACGTAACATTTTTTTTAATCGTATTTGGGTTATTCTTACTATTTCGGTTGGTGTTTACTTTTTTAGAAAAGTATTTTATAGGCTTAACAGGTGAATCGTTTGCTAATACCATTAGGCAGCAGTTATTTTCCAAACAATTACATACCGAGTTAAACACTTTTGAATCAAAAGATACAGGGGTATATCTACTTCGTTACAGTGGCGATTTAAAATCAGTACAGGATTACCTCACCAAAGGTATTATTCAGTTTTGTTATGATTGTTTTTTTATGCTTGGGGCATTCATCCTCTTGTATATTTTAAACGCACAACTTGCGTTTATTTTTGTTTTAGCAATTCCCGTATTACTTATTACTAATGCCATATTAAATAAGCGCCTAAAAGCTATTACCGGTCAAAGGCGCAACTTAAAATCCCGCAATTTGGCATTTGTAGCCACGAGGTTAAAAAGTGTTTTAACTATTAAACTCTTCAACCGGGAGTCCATAGAAGCCGACAAATACAACAAACGATCTACTGAGTTATTCAAAATTGGTAAAAAATATCAAGCGATTGCGGCTTTTATGCAAGCGCTTTATCCTTTTATATTATATAGCAGTCTGCTAGCTATATTGTGGGTAGCTTACCTACAAGTAAACTCAGACACTAAAACCATTGATGGTTCCACATTAGTTACCTTTATTATGTTGGTGATTAGTATAATTCCTGTATTCAAACGTTTGTTAAAGGTAAACATGATTTGGGTTTCAGGTAATGTATCTTTCAGCAAATTGTTACTTTTATTTAATGCCAACGAAGAAAATAAAGCTAAAACACCAAAAATAAATCGCATTAAAGGGTCCTTAAAAGCCGAAGATATCTCATTTAAATATAGCAATGATTTTGTTCTACAAAATATCAACTTCACAATTGAACCGGGCACAATAACTGCTTTAGTGGGACCCCAGGGTTCCGGAAAGTCCACTTTATTTAAACTGATTACCGGTTTATATCCTCTTGATAAAGGCAAACTTTTTTTAGACAACTATTTGGTAGCTGACCTTTCTAAACATATCCTCCGTAAAAACATCACCATAGTAAGCGACAATTTGCCATTGCTTGGTAGAACCTATTTTGAAGCCATATCCTATAGCAGACAAGAAAAAAACAGAGCTGCAGGTAAAGCACTTTTGTCAGAACTAGGAATATTAGGTGGTTCAGAAAATGATGTTTTAAATAAACAAATTATAGATGGAGGAAGAAATATTTCCAACGGAGAAAAAAAGCTATTAAATATAGCAAGAGCACTTTTAACTAACAAAAAAATCATACTAATGGACGAACCTTTTTCCGATTTAAGTCCAAAAGCTATTGAATTAGTATGTAAATGTATTGAGAAACGACGTAGCAAACACACCATTATAATTGCAGATAATTTAAATATAAATATTGCGTATGACAACCGGATTACCCTTCATGAAAAAATCAGTAATTAAAATAATCTTGATTATTGTTTTTGCAACAAACCTTTGGTCTTGTACAAAAGAGCCGGGAATTGGCGGAGAAGCGACTATTTCAGGGAAAGTATACGCCAAACATTATAACTCAACCTTTACAGTGTTATTAAGTGAATATTACGTTCCTGACACTTATGTGTATTTAGTATTTGGCGATGATGTTAATTATGGCACACGTTTAAAAACAAATTATGATGGTGAGTTTGAGTTCAACTTCCTCTACGAAGGAGAATATACCATATACACCTACTCTATTGACTCTGCCGCTATTGTAAATTTTGCTGTTGACCCACCGGAGACAGCAATTATAGAAAAAGTTAACATTAATAGTAAAGATGCCAATATCGATATTGGCGATTTAATCATTTACAAATAAGTAAAAATGAAATACCTGTTAATTCTTTTTACCATTTTAAGCATTGGTGTTAAGGGCTATAGCCAGTCCGGCACAGCAAGAGGTGCCCGTGCCTTATACAATGAAGTATCCGAGTTGAAAAACGGGCAATTGCAAATTGTTAAACGTACCTACCAGGAATTCGACAAAAAAGGCCGAGTTACTTTAGAAGTTGCATTTGGCTTGGATAGTTTAATGAAATCGAAAGAAACCTTTACGTATGACAAAAAAGGGAATGAAACAATACATACTATTTATAATTCGGCAAATCAAATCGAAAGCAAAATTCTTACAACCTACAATCGGTTTAAGGAAAAGAAAAATATAACAGTTTATTCAGGTACAGATTCATTACTTGAAAAAACAACCTTTACATACGATAATTTCGGAAGAAAATCACTTGAATTAAGTGTTGACTCCAATAATAAACAAATAAAAAAAATCGTCTTTTCTTATGACCAGCGGGGTGCATTAAATAAAAGAGTAATTTATGATGGAGCTGACAATATCACACAAATAAAACAATACAATTACACCTATTCTACAAAATGAAATTGTATTCGTTGCTGATATTATTTTTATTTTGGCCTTTGTTGCAATTTGCGCAACAACAGGATGCTATTGGTTCATTCGCCTTTCAATTAGAGAAAAAACTCAACCAAACATTTTCTGTAAGTTATTACTCCCAGGTTGGATTTAATGAAAACATAACTGAATATGGTTATTCCCTATACGATTTAGGTTTAAATATCAAATTAACGGATAATTTTTATGCAGGTTATAATTACCGAATTGCCAATATTAAATCAAACGAAAATAAATACTTCGATCGACAAATGATGTATGTTGATATAGGTTGGGTAAAGTCATTTGGTAAATTCAACCTGAATATCCGTACTCGTTATTTAAATAAGTGGTATGGATGGAATTTCGATGAAAACAACAATTACAAAGACAATGCTCATTATTTCAGAAACAAAATACAATTAAAATATGCAATTAACTACAATTATTCAATTTATGCCGGTTGTGAACAAATATATAGACTGGATTTAAGGAACGAAACCGAGCAATTAAGGTATGGTGGTGGTATTAACTATCAGATAAATTCAAAAAACAAGTTACAACTATCCTATATCATATCACGCGAGCAAAACAGGGCAAAACCTGATACTAATTTTACTACAGGCTTAACTTATTATTTTAAGTTTTAAATTTGCGTTATGAAGTCATTATCTATTGCAGCCTTTGTAGGACTGTTTAGTCTACTTTTTATTGCTTGTAAAGAGCAGGTTGAAACCAGTAAGCCGAAACAACAAAAAGCTGAATTTGCACTTGCCATTCACGGTGGAGCCGGGGCTATGCCTAAGGGTAGTTACACACCAGAACAGGAAGCAGCTTTTCACGCAAAATTGAAAGAGGCCGCACAGTTAGGTTATGAAATGTTATCGAGAGGTGACAGTGCAGTTGCTGTGGTAGAGGCTGTAATTTGTGTTTTGGAGGACTCTCCATTATTTAACGCAGGCAGAGGCTCTGTTTTTACCAATAATGGCAAAATCAAAATGGATGCTTCTATTATGAATGGCAGAAATTTGGATGCAGGTTCAATAAGTAATGTGCAACGTATTAAAAACCCGATTAAAACTGCACGCATGGTAATGGATTCATCTAAATATATCATGTTTAGCAGTGCAGGTGCGGAGCGTTTTGCCGAAAAATATAATTTGGAATTAGTTGATGTTTCCTATTTCTATACACAACATCAATATGAACGTTGGAAAGGAATGAAGGATAGCACTGAAGGTAATTACATCAAATATGTAGATTCAGTAATGGCTTTGCAGGAAGAGCCGGTTGCACTGACCAATATTATTGAAAAATACGGAACTGTTGGTTGCGCTGTGCTGGATAAATATGGCAATCTTGCATCAGGAACATCTACCGGTGGTCTAATGAATAAAAAATATAATCGTATTGGCGATTCTCCGGTAATTGGTGCAGGAACATATGCTAACAATAAAACTTGTGCTATTAGTTGTACTGGAACAGGTGAAGATTTTATAAAAACTGTCGCTGCAAAAACAGTATCAGACTTAATGGAATTTAAAGGATTTTCACTTGAGGAAGCAACCAACGATATGATACATGTAAGGTTTAAGGAAATAACCGGTGATGGCGGAATGATTGCAGTTGATAATTTGGGTAACATTTCATTCCAATACAATACCGATGGTATGTTTAGAGCTAAAGTGGACGAAAAAGGAAATATTTCTACCTACATTTACAATGAATAAATTTTTATTAATTGCCGGTTTACTTTTGTTATTTGCCTGTAATAACGAAAAAACACAAACACCTGTAGCCCATAGTAAAAAATTCACTTATCAGTTATCCCAGGCAACTAAAATTTGCAGACAAGAGGACTGGTTTGATGAAAGTGGAAAGATTATAAAAACAATTCACTATGGCAATAGGGAGAATGATACATTAAATATTACCAATTACTATTACAGCGGCGATTTACTTGTTGAGCAATTACGCATAAAACCGGATGGAAAAATAATGGATAAAACTGTTTACCATTATACATTAGGCAGCTTGACAGGAGAATCGTTTATAATTGGAGCTGATACACTTACCACTAAATATTTCACCTATTACGATAACGGTAGTTTAAAAAGAACAACTACGGTTTATAATATGGAGAAGAACAATCCGGTAACTACAGTAACCTATTTAGATGAGCATGGAAATGTCGAAAAAATTTACAACCAGATTTATGAAGACAGCACCAAAATAGTGCTTTCCAGGTATGAAATGCAATCCTATAAAAATACTTACAACAGTTTAGGGAAATTGGAAAGCAGCATTGGTACCATGTTATTTGGGTATTACGAAACTACTGACACAATATCTATCACAAGCTTCAGATACGATGCTTCAGGCAATATGACACAGCAGTTAAATCTAAAAAAAACAAATAGCGGGGAGCCCGATAGTATTGTTTATCAATACAACGCTTCAAACATACTTACTCAAAAAATTGCTTACATAACAGCCAAACAAAAAAATGAATTAGTTTCAATTATTGACACTACTTCATATATATATGACACTAACAGCCGCTTAATTAAAGAATTCTCATCCCATTATAATAAAGGGTTTGAATACAAATTTGAATAACAACGTTAAACTATATTTCAATAATACTAGAACGTTGTTTAAGTTGATATTTATTAAGCTATAATTTGTTTTAATTCAATTTCCATAACTATTATTTTCAAGGTGAAACTATTTTAGTGCGTTCATACGTTATTACCTTAAAAGTGTAATATTGCCTTCTTCAACCTGGTTGCCATTTTCATTTATATAGGAAACCACATAAACATATGTGCCCATTGGTTGATTTTCATTTTTAAAAGTACCATTCCAAGCCGTTTCAATATTAGTAGTTTCAAATACTTTTTCCCCCCATCTATTATAAATATGCAAGTAGGTAAAATCAATGTCGCAAGCGGCAATTAATCTAAATACATCATTAGCGCCATCGTTATTAGGCGAAAATGCATTAGGTTTTAGCAATTCACAATTACACTGCTGTGCTATAACAAGCACTGAATCGATTACTGCGCCACAATATCCACTATCGGTTACGGAAAATAATCCAGGCTCAAAAATTGTGATTTCACTTCCTGTTTCGCCTGTACTCCAGGTTGCAGTTTCACTACCAACAGTTAAAACCAAACTTTCGTAATTGCATAAAATTGCTGTTTCAGGTAAATTTATTTCTGCTGGAGATGGCAAAACTGTTATTATATTTTCCATTGTAATTGTGTCAGCTCCGGCATCATTTGTCACAATTAATGTAACATTAAAATTACCTGCATTTTCGTAACATATTACCGGGTTAGCTGTGGTAGCAACATTTGGAGTCCCACCTTCAAACTCCCATAAAAAACTACTTGCACCTGACCCTGTATAATTAAAATTTAAACATGATGTTTGGCATATTGTATCCAACTCATTTGTGAAGTTAGCTATTGGCAAAATTGCGGTAGTATCGCAAAATTTGGTTATCCAATAATCATCCTTCAGGAATGCATATGGTGATTGAGTTTTATATCCGGAAACCGGTGCGTAAGAATAAGTTGCAAACAAATAACATCCATCTTGCAATTGAATACCCAAACCTAATTCCTCATGACTATCGGTAAAGATAGTTTTATCCCAAAGCACAGTTCCATTGTTATCGATAAGTAAACTCCACATCTGTTCTTCGCCAAGGTTTTCTTCGGTTTTTTCACCACTTGGCCATGAGTAGGAATTTCCGCTTAACAAATAGCCGTTGTCGCTTGTTTGAAAAATATTACCAAATTCATCCTCAAAATCTTCTCCACCATATCTGTGATCCCAAATTTTATTCCCGTCCAAATCAATTTTTACAATCCAGTAGTCTGTACTGTTACCATACCATGGATGCAGATACGCAGGTTCCGTTTTATCACCACTAATATCTGAACGCGAGTTACCACCGATTATAATATTATTATCGTTATCCAAAATCATGTGGTAAACTTTCTCCTCTAAATTGCCTCCATATTTTTTGTCCCATATATAATTACCTTCAGCGTCTGTTTTTACCACCCAATAATCACCTAAACCTTCCTGATTTGTAGTTTTATCACCACTAACTCCCGAATAGGAATATCCACCCAACATTAGCGACCCATCAGGCAATTCCACAATTCCATGCATTAAATCTGCTTCAAGACCACCATATCTTTTATCCCAAAGTTTATTGCCTACAGCATCTGTTTTTACAATCCAATAATCATATTCATAGGAACCATCTTCCCAGGCAGGTTGAGTTTTATCACCATTATTATCACCTTCTGTATAACCACCTAATACAAATCCTCCGTCTTGGGTTTGTACTATACACGTCAAATTTTCAGAAGCAGTTGTACCAAATCTTTTATCCCATAAATAATTCCCATCTGCATCAATTTTAATCATCCAATAATCGTAATAACCCCATGAAGGTTGTGATTTTTCGCCCGAAACTGGGGAGCTGGAAATACCAGCCAACATAATACTGCCATCGGCTAATAACACACAATCATAAGCAGCGTCTGCATTTGTTCCACCGTAGCGATAATCCCAAATTTTTTCACCGAATGCATCCAATTTAAGTACCCAAACATCGCCTGAATTTATTCCCGGCCATGTTTCATAAGCATCTTGTGATTTATCACCTTCAGCATCAGAACTTGAAGTCCCATATAAAAAGATTTCACCAGAGGGCAATTCCAAAACACCATCTAAATTATCATATTCAGTACCGCCGAATCGGTAATCCCAATCTTTTTCAATTGGAGCCTGACCAATTACGACGGATACACTGAATATTATATTAAAACCAACTATCAAATATTTATTTAACATTTCAAAGAAATTATTCAGCTTTAATTAATTGGTATGTTTGAACAGAACCTGCATTTTCCAATACCATCATATATGCTCCCGGGAGTAATTGCTGACCCAGCTCTATACTTTCGGTTCCTGCTTCAATGTTTGTACTATAAACCAATTTACCTGTAATATCATAAATAGCTAGTTGAACATTTTCATTTACATTAGCAAGTTGTAATTGAGTAGCAGTACCAAATGGATTTGGTGAAATTGTATATTCCATTTGATTATTTAATACTTCACCATCTTTACAAATAATTATTGTAACACTAATGGTATTAGATGTTTTAGTGCAACCGTTGCTATTGGTTACCACTACTTTATAAGCACCTGCACCTTTTGCATTATAATTTGCACTTGTAGCGCCGGCAATATTAGCTGCTCCTTTTTTCCATTGATAAGTTAATCCGGCACCAGTATTTGCACTCAATAAAACACTGTCGCCGATACAAATACTTGTAGCACCGCCTGCAGTTATAGTTGCCTCCGGAAGTGGCGTGCAAAATTTTACTGTCGAAAAATCATAGTTGGCAGTGCCGGTACCAACGCTGTAACCTGTTATATATAAATATCCATTGTTATCTAAAATTACCTGCTTACCTACATCTTCGTTGTTGCCGGTGCCATTGTATTTTAATGTCAGTAATTTTGTTCCTGCCGTATTATAATTAAGTGCGACAAAATCAGCAACAGTAGCTGCGTTACCGGTAACTCCACCAGTGTAAATATTGCCACCACCATCGGTAACTACATTATATCCTTCGTCATTTAAAGCGCCGGCTCCTGTATATCGTTTTGCCCAATTTTGAGCGCCTGTGGATGCATTGTATCTGATTAATGCAATATCATTTGCACTGCCAACTCCTGCACTTTTTCCTGTAACGTAAACATCTGTAGCAGTAGCTGAAACACCATATGCTCTATCTTCAGCATCGGCAGTACCATTATATGTTTTTAGCCATAACTGATTGAGTAACGTATCATATTTTATGGTAACATAATCACCTAAATTTCCTGTTACAAACTCTGTTCCCGTTACATATACTGAAGCGCCTGAAATAAACATATCTTCACCCTCATCATCTCCACCTGAACCTGCACGAGTTGCAATAGCTAATTGCGTTCCTGCATTATCATATTTAATAGTAACAATATCATTATTTGTTCCATTAAATGCATATCCTGTTACAAATATTTTATCGCCGGACAATACTAATTTGGCAGCTTTATCATCACCATTTCCAATACCATTGTATCTGGTTGCCCACTGTAAAATTCCCAGCGCATTATATTTTAATGTTACCCAATCATAATTGGTGATAAGCGGGTCAACATTACTATCGCTGTAGCCGGTTACAAAAATATCACCTGCAGGATTTACAGCAATACTCACAAATTTATCGAGTTGACTTGCAACGTAATTATATATGATATTGAGTTGTAAAACACCTGAAGTATTATATTTCAAAATTAAACCATCATCGTATGTACCGGAACCGTTGCTATAACCCGCAACATATACATTACCTGCAGCATCAGTTGTCACAGCCAAACCTTCATCATTTTCATTGGTGCCATTTACATTGCGTGACCAAAGAGTTGTTCCCGCTGAATTAATTTTTTGTACTAACACATTTCTTTGTTGTGCTTCAACAAGCGTATATCCGGTAACAAATAAATTGTTTGAAGCATCTGTAGCAATTGCTTTTGCTTTATCTGTAAAATCACCTTTACCATTATATGTTTTTGCTATTTGAAAAACACCTGTGCTATTATATTTAATAAAAGTGGCATCTTTTTGTGTTGCAGTGAAACTAACACCACCTGCAATCCAGACATTTGATGCAGCATCTACAATTATTGTTGATGGAATATCTTCAGCATTTGCTACTGTTCCATCATAATATTTCAACCATTGTTGTGCGCCGGCTGAATTGTATTTTACAGTCATAAATTCAAAATTAACTGCTCCACCTGCAATGGCATCACTTTTTCCTGTAACATAAACGTTACCCGCAGCATCAACCAATAAATCTGATGGAACATCTTCCTGATTGGCAGGATTACCGGTTATGGCACTCCATTGTAAAACACCTGCACTATTATATTTTATCGTTCTAAAATTATAATCCGAATTACCACCAGCATCAATATCCGTTTGACCGGTGATATAAACATTATTCAACGCATCTGTTTTTATTGTTGTTAAACGGTCATTGTCGCCTCCATTTACAATTTTAGACCATTGTAAAACACCGGCAGTATTATATTTAAGTGTAACAAAATCGTCATCGCTTGCATTTGCGCGGATTCCACCAACATAAATATTACCTGTAGCATCAAGTGCAATTGCCTGACCTCTATCGTCACCTCCCGGTCCATTGTATAAAACTGTCCAATTAACAGTTCCTGTAGATGAATAACTAATGGTAAGAATATCTTCACTTCCTCCGGTATCAGTTCTACCTGTAATGTAGCAGCCACCGGCATTATCCGCAACAATTCCTGCTGCTCTGTCGGTTAATCCACCATCATATTGCGCAGCCCATTGTTGAACACCAAGGTTATTATATTTAATGGTAATAACGTCATCAATATTACCTGCATCATGATCACTTCTTCCGGAAATAAAAATATTATTTGCAGCATCAACACAAAGTGATGCAGGAAATTCATCTTCATTAACAGCTGCATTATTATATCGGGTTGCCCAAAGCAATGCACCCGCTGCATTATATTGAATAGTTAAAATATCATTTTTAGTTGAAGTTGATCCTCCGTCGGAGTAACCAGAAACGGTGATATTTCCCAGTGCATCAATTACAATAAAATTTGCTTCATCATCGAAATTAGCAACATAATTATATTTTCTTGTCCAAACAGTATCTCCGGCACTGTTTAATTTAACAGTCAGGAAATCTTTTCCGGTTCCCGGGCTTACTGTATATCCGGTTAAATAAAAATTTCCGGCAGCATCTTTTACAGCGCCATTGTAGCGATCGGCATTATCACCTGAGCCATTTAATCTGTTCTTCCAAAGGGTAGTTTGTCCTATTGCCCTGGTATTGGAAAGAATTAAAAACATCATCACAATCATAATTGCGACTAGATTTGGTAATGAGATTTTGCGCATAACTTTAATTTGATAGTTTAAGTTTTTCGCTCAATAAGAACTTGAGCAATGTAAAGGTGTGAGAGAATAATTGCCTAAAAAAAAACAGATAAAGGCTGTTTCCAAGTCGTAGTGATGGGAAGATATATGTAGATACAGTTAATTAAGTGCCATATCAAGGATAATCGTTTGATTATCAACATTTTAGAATTATGAAATTAGCGACACTTTTGCGGATTTTTCGCCAAAAACGGGCACAAAAAACCTCCCAAAGCTTACGCCAGGGAGGTTTAAAGTTCAAGTATGAAAAGAAAAGATTATACTAAACTGCAAAACTTTCTCCACATCCGCAAGTTCTGCTTGCGTTCGGATTTACAAATTGAAAGCCTTTTCCGTTTAGTCCATCGGAATAATCGAGAGTTGTATCACACAAATAGAGGAAACTTTTGAGGTCGGTAACGAGTTTTTCACCCCGGTCTTCAAATTCCTGATCGCCGGCTTTAGCTTCGTTATCAAAGTCCATTTTATAGCTCAAACCTGAGCAACCGCCGCCCACTACGCTGATTCGGATAAAATAATCGTTTCCCAATCCCGCTTCATTTTTGAGCTGGTCTACTTTCTGTTTTGCGTGTTCTGATATAAAAATCATAAACTTAAATACAAGGTTAAACGCTATGTGAATAACGTGTTCCTTAATTGATTTTAGTGAACAATTTTTTCTTCTAATTGCAGTTCAGGCATATTATTTTTCTTGCGATAATCCTGAATTGCTGCTTTGATAGCATCTTCTGCTAATACAGAGCAATGGATTTTTACCGGAGGTAAAGCCAGTTCTTCCACGATGTCCATATTATCTATCGTTAATGCTTCATCAATTGTTTTTCCTTTTAACCATTCGGTGGCTACTGATGAAGAAGCAATTGCGCTTCCGCAACCAAATGTTTTAAATTTAGCATCCACAATTTTTTGTGTAGCAGGGTCAACTTCAATTTGCAAACGCATCACGTCACCACATTCAGGAGCACCAACTAATCCGGTTCCCACTTCATTTTTTTTGCTATCGAGTGTTCCTACATTTTGCGGATTCTCGTAATGTTCCAACACTTTTTTTGAGTATGCCATATTCAGTTGTTTTCTTTATTTAATTTATTGCCTTTAAATGATAACACTTGAACTAAGTAAATAATTCAAATTGATATTTACTATTTAATGTTCTGCCCATTCTATGGAATTTAAATCAATTCCTTGTTTAAACATTTCCCACAGCGGACTCATGTCGCGTAATTTATTTACTGCTTTAGTTACATGGTCAATGGTGTATTGAATTTGTTCATCGGTAGTAAAACGACCTAATGAAAAACGAATACTTGAATGCGCTAAATCATCGCCTAAACCCAAGGCTTTCAACACATAACTAGGCTCTAAAGATGCACTAGTACAGGCACTTCCGGAGCTAACCGCAATATTTTGATTAAATGCCATCATCAAACCTTCACCTTCCACATATTTGAAAGATATATTGGTAATATGCGGCAAACGGCTTCTGCGATTTCCATTTACATATGATTCTTCTATTTTGCACAATTCGTTTTCTAAACGGTCGCGCATCACACTCAAACGAGCTGCATCAATTTCCATTTCCATCATGGCTAATTCTGCTGCTTTTCCAAATCCTACAATTCCAGGTACATTTAAAGTACCACTGCGCATACCGCGTTCGTGTCCACCACCATCCATTTGGGCGGTCACTTTAACACGTGGATTTTTTCTGCGAACATAAAGTGCACCAACACCTTTCGGGCCGTACATTTTGTGTGCAGTAAATGCCATTAAATCGATACCATCACGGTCAACATCAATACTAATTTTACCTGCAGCCTGCGTTGCATCTGAAAACATTAATGCACCTTTTTTATGTGCGATATCGGCAATTTGACGAATTGGAGCAATTGTTCCGATTTCATTGTTGGCATACATAACAGCCACCATAATAGTTTTATCGGTAACCATACTTTCCAGTTCGTTCAAGTCGATGTTACCTTCTGCATCAGTTTTGAGGTAGGTAATTTGAGCACCCTGTTTTTCGAGGTGTTTACAGGTATCCAAAACAGCTTTGTGTTCGGTTGTAACTGTAACAATATGATTGCCTTTGCGGCTATACATATCGTACACCCCTTTAATAGCAAGGTTATCGGCCTCAGTAGCACCTGAAGTAATGATAATTTCTTTGTCTGTTGCTCCAATTAACTTACCAATTCGCTCACGAGCCTGGTCTACAGCATCTTCAGCTTCCCAGCCAAAAGGATGGCTTCTGCTGGCAGCATTTCCAAAATGCTCATAAAAATAAGGGACCATGGTATCCACCACACGAGGATCGGCAGGGGTTGTAGCACTATTATCTAGGTATATTGGTAGTTTGAGCATATTTCGCTATTTAGACTAATTCTAAAACACAAAGTTAATAGAAAAGTTCTAAACTTGGGAAAAATTGCGGCTATATTCCCAAACCTGTTTGGCTGAAACCTGCAATTGGCCTAAAATCCCGCCTTTTTTAGGTTTACATTAAGTTTAATGCTAGTCCAAACAGTAGAAAAATTGCCTGTTTTAGCGTCATAGTGTTAATTTGGTAATGTAAGTTTGCATAAACACGCGATTATGAAAAAGATTGAACATATTGGTATTGCGGTAAAGAGTTTGGAGACCTCCAATGAGTTATTTGCCAAACTTTTTGGGAAAGAACATTACAAAATAGAAGCTGTTGAACGCGAGGGTGTAAAAACCGCATTTTTTATGATGGGAGAAACCAAAATTGAATTATTGGAATCGAGTAATGAAAATTCTGCAATTGCAAAATTTATTGAAAAACGCGGTGAAGGTGTACATCATATTGCCTATGCCGTTGACGATATTTTAGCAGAAATGCATCGCTTAGAAAGTTTGGGATTTCAATTATTAAATAAAGAACCATTACCGGGAGCTGATAATAAATTGATTTGTTTTTTACATCCTAAAACAACAAATGGTGTATTGGTGGAATTGTGTATGGATAAACCGCTATAAAAAAAGTTGCAATAGTTTTAACTACCGCAACTTTACTTTACACTATCAAATATTTATTTAACCTAACCAGGCTTTTCTAAATGCTACCTGTTCCGGAGTAGCTTGGTCATCCAGCATTAATGTTCTGGGCATAGGCACTTTAACTGTAATGGCATTGCCTTTTAATTTTACTTTCTTCACCTTCCCATTTTCAAGCTTACGTTCAACCATTACCACAACCTTATCACCGGCTTGTGTTGTTTCTTTCCAAACATCGATTACCCTGTTAGCACCTCCGGCTGTGAGTGATTGTCCGTTAATACTTAAAAATTTATCTCCAATTTTATAACCCATATCTTTTGCAAAACTATTGCTGCCCTCTAAACCAACAATTATAATTTCACTGCTTTCAGGAGTAATATTATAATTCATCGAAATATTACCCATACTTATCACATCCATTGTACCTTCAGGTGATAAAATGATTCCTGCCTTATTCAAATATTTTTCATAAGGCAAAGGTGTGTTACCTTCCACATAAGTTGCAAAAAAATTACGAATTTCCGGATAAGTCATTTTAGCAATTTTGTCGAACAATTCATCATCATCAAATGCTTTGTTGGCGCCAAATTCTTTGCCTAAATCGCGCATTAATTCCTGCGTACCGTATTTACCCTTGCTCAATTGTCGTAATTCAATATCCAAACACATGTTAATGAGTGCACCTTTCTGATATACATTGCCGTATTGCTCTTCATAAACATCTAAACAACCCAAACTCATTACAGTAAATGGCAAAGTATCGTTATAATAATTAGTGGAAGTTTCAATTTTTTCCTGCATACGATTAATAAATACCTCGTGTGTAATTAATCCGGCCTTTACCTGCGCATGATGTGCAGCGTATTCTGTTTGCCCTTCATACAACCATAAATGTTTACTCATTTTAGGTTCTATAAAATTGAAATCAGCTATTTCGTGGCTGTGAATGGCAAGTGGTGTTACCACATGGAAAAATTCATGCGCACAAACATCACGCAACATGGGTGCAATATTTTCAATGGCCGTTTCCGGTAAAAAGTAAACACTTGAATTTTTGTGTTCGAGTGCACCCATTCCACCGCTTACTCCTGTGGTATCGGTGAAATACAATAAAAACGCATATTTATCAACCGGTAATTTCCCTCCCAAATATTCGCCTTGTGCAGCAAGTATTTCGCTAACATTATCCATTATTTGTTTTGCGGTAATAACTTTATTAGGCGAATAAACGCCGATTAATACCTGCGCATTACCTACCATAGTAGAAGCCGTATCGGGCACAGCATACAACAAAGGTGAATCAGCTAAATGGTCGTAATCATCTAAATGAAATTTATCTAAATTAGTACCGGCAGATTTTGCTTTTAAAGGCGTTGAACCGTAAAATCCGGAAGGTTTTTTAATAATCAGCTCATAATCGTTTTCTTTCATCCCATCTAAATATCCAATAAATCCAAAGGTGTTAACCACGAAATTATCGGGTGCAATATTTGTTCCGGCAGGTTCGAAAATGGGATTATCACCTGTCATATCATACGTATCATCAATCCAATATTCAATTTTTTTAAGTGTAGTAGCGTTATATATTTTATACCTGTTCACATCAACAGGTTCAACTTTTAAAGCAGTGCCATTTTCGTTGTAAGCTTTAAAATCAAAAACAAAACGTCCGAAGTCATAAATGGAATATGTTCCGGGTACAATTTTAGGTATGCAATAAACAATATTATCCGAAGTTATGGCGGGCACATCAATAGTTACTTTAACGCGGTCGTTTTCAACAACGGTAAGGTCGATGGTAGCAGTGTAATTATTTGCAGTTGGCTCGGTAGCACTGGCAGCAAAACTAGATAGCCCCAGTATTAATACATAAAAATTGCGCATACATGTTAAATTGTAAGCCGAAAATAACTGTATGATTTATTAAGGAATGTTAATGTTAAGAGAGATTAACTTAAGAATAAAAAAATTAACAACTTTATCTCGCAACAAAATTGAAAATAGAAAAAATATAACGAGCAGGGACAACAGTTTTCCAATCACAAAAACAATTGCCGCATCATGAAGTTATTGCCAAATTACATCCCCTTTCATTTCAAACCATTTTTCATAATTATCCTGGAATAATTTCTCCACTTCGTTGCGTTTAATTTTTAATGAAGGTGTAAGCATATTATTTTGAATAGTCCACTCCTCTTTCATCACTACAACTTTTTCCAATTTTTCAAAAGAATCGAGTGTTTCATTAACGGCTTTTAATGTTTTATCAAGTCCGGCTTCAACATCAGCATTAGATTTTTTCTTTCCATTTTCTGATAAGGTAATCAACACCATTGGTTGTGGTAAGCCATAACCGATAACCAGCGCCTGTCCAATATCTGTATTTGCAGCCATTTTCATTTCGATTGGCATTGGCGCAACATATTTGCCTTTACTTGTTTTGAATAATTCTTTTACACGACCGGTAATTTTTAAATATCCTTCTGAATCTACATCACCTTTATCGCCGGTTTTAAAATATCCTTCTTCGTTAAATACTTCTTTTGTTTGTGCTTCTTCTTTATAATATCCTTTCATCATAGCAGGATGTTTAATTAATATTTCACCCTGTTCACTGATTTTAACATCAACATGCGGGAAGCGTAAACCTACAGTCCCAATTTTATTTCTATCAATATAATTAGTGTGGCTGTAACAACAATCTTCGGTCATAGCATATGCCTGCTGAATTTTTATGCCGATTTTCCAAAACCAGTTAATTGTATCCACCGAAATTGGTGCTGCACCGGAAAAACATTGTTCTGCTTTTGACAAGCCCAACGCTGCTTTAATTTTTTTCTTGACTATGCCATTAACAATAGGAATTTTCAACAAACGATTGAGTTTTTGCTGCGGCATTTTTTCCAATATTTTTTCCTGGAATTTTGCCCAGATTCTCGGTACGGCCAAAAACAAGGTGGGCGAAGTTTCCTGCAAATTTTTAGGAAATGTTTCCAGACTTTCTGCAAATGAAACCTGACCGCCGGTGTATAAACTGCCCATTTCAATTAATAATCTTTCCGCAATGTGGCACATCGGTAAATAGGAGAAGAAAACTGCAGTATTATCAACTTTTAATTCCGGAAACGCATATTCTGCTGCAAATCCAAAATTGTAAAAAGTATGCATAACACCTTTAGGCACACCTGTTGTTCCACTCGTGTACATGATGGTGCACAAGTTTTGCATAGGATAATCGGGATTTTCTTTAATCGGAGCATTATTTTTTATGATATCATCCCAGTTTTTATATTCAGTAATGCCATAAAATGGATAAGCAACGCAAGGCAAATTTTCTGGTACACCGGGTTTCAAATAAGCCCAATCGTCTAATTTTCCGACAAACAACATTTTGCTTTCGCTGTGTTCGAGAATTTGTCTAACAGTATTTGGCGACATATTCGGATACATTGGAACCGATACATAACCTGCCAACCAAATGGCAAAGTCGCTCAGCATCCAATGCACACAGTTTTTCGACAGGATAGCAATGCGACTGCCCGGCTCATAATTGAGTGATTTCAAATAAGCTGCCATTCTGCGAACCTGATCACCACATTCGCCCCAGGTATAGGTTTGCCATTCGCCATTTATTGGTTGGCGGAGGTATAATCTGTTGCGTTGTGCATTTTCCCATTTGTAAAACGTTGCCAAAGGGCTGTGAACTGTTCTTTCTATCGCCATAATACTTACTTTTTAACCGTTGTCAATACAATTATAGTCACTAAGATAATAACCTGTGACAGATATTGTAAAATCTTTATGCAATTTTGTGGTTCCAAAGGGCAAAAGCCAATAATTATGAGCGAACAAGTAAACAGAACCGAAATTTCATCACTGGGTGAATTTAAACTGATTGAACAACTGACTAAAAACTTTGAATTGCGCAATGCATCAAGTTTAAAAGGGATTGGCGATGATGCTGCAGTGATTGACAATACCAATAAATTAACTGTTGTAACTACAGATATGTTGGTAGAAGGTATTCATTTTGATATGATGTATTCACCACTTTTGCATTTAGGATATAAATGTATTGCAGTAAATGTGAGCGATTTATTGGCAATGAATGCTGAGCCAAAACAAGTTACAGTTTCCATTGCTATTTCGAACAGATATTCAGTGGAAGCTATGGAAGAATTATACGAAGGTATTTACCATGCTTGCGAATATTATGGTGTTGATTTAATTGGTGGAGATACAACATCCAGTTTAAAAGGATTAATTATTTCTGTAACTGCAATTGGAGAAGCCAATGAAGATGAAATTGTATATCGCAGCGGCGCAAAAGATGGTGATTTAATTTGTGTAAGCGGAGATTTAGGTGGTGCGTTTTTAGGATTACAATTATTAGAAAGAGAGAAAAAAATATTTTTAGAAAATCCGGGCATACAACCTGATTTAGAAAATAAAAAACATATTGTCGGCCGATTTTTAAAACCGGAAGCCAGGAAAGATATTGTAGAAGCGATGAGAGCTCAGTCAATAGTACCTACTGCAATGATTGATATTTCTGATGGATTATCGTCTGAGATATTACATATCTGCAATCAAAGCAATTGCGGTGCCATTATTTATGAAAATGAAATTCCTATTCACCCTGAATCTTATGACCAGGCGTTAATATTTAATATGGACCCAACAGTATGCGCATTAAATGGTGGTGAGGATTACGAATTATTATTTACCATTGACCCAAAACATGCGACTGCTATTGCAGAAATCCCGAATGTTTCCGTAATTGGTAAAATTGTACCGCAAGCTAATGGTACATTTCTGAAAACAAAAAATGATAATTTATTTAAAATACAAGCCCAGGGATGGGAAAGTTTTAAGCAGGAATAATTAATCGTCGAGATAAAATAATTTATTATATACTTTTCCTTCAACAAATACCGACAACACGTAAATTCCGCGTGCGTGTTGTTCAATATTTATGCTGAATATTCTGCCTTTTTCAACTTTATAAAAAGCGCCTTCAACTATTGTTTGTCCTAAAGCATTACATACTAAAATATCAGCTTTGTCCTGAGTATCGATATTAATGACAAACTTAATTACCCCTTTAACCGGGTTTTGTGTAATCCATAAAATTTCATCTTCAGGAATTATAAGCGAATCAACTCCGGTAGTATCTTCAGCTTCAATTTCTGTAAAACAATCGTACGGTAATCCAAAAAACCAAGGTGTAGAAGTTGGTTCAGTGCTGAAAAAAGTAAATAAGCGATCTGCCGCTTTTTGTTGACCTGACCCTGATAACAAAAACCCATCCTGATCGGTATCAAAATCGCCGGGGCATAACCAACGTAAATCATCATATTCACGTAATGTTCTTCCATCAGCCCAGAAATTCGGTCCCCATGCAACCCAGGCTGCAGGAGCGTCTTCGCCGGAATATTTTAACAAAGTATCGCCTTCAATTTGTTGTTGAATTATTGCTTTTATGGCAAAGTCGTTAAAATAAGGTGCCGGTTCACCAACAGCAGTATAGTGCTCGCCGAGTGTATCACTATATCCCCCATAATGTAAACCGGAAATATAAATGAGTTTTAAATTAATGAACTGGTCTTTTAATTTGCGAATTACTTCGCGATAGGTATTGGTGAGTGTATCAACATATTGTTCTGCCATAAAAAAAGTATCTTCAAAAGAAATGGCCTGCATCCAAACAACACTCACTTGTTTTTTCTTTAAATCAACGTTCTGAAAAAAATCATTTACATCTTTCCAATACACATCATCTGCATCGGGCGAAATCATATCATGTAAACTATAATTTTCCATACATGCATTTAGTAATCGCACGCATGAATCAGTATAACCCTGATTAATATATTCGCCAATGAATTTATTAAATGATTTCCCGGCTGAGCCATTTCCTAAACCCACCATTACTACTTTGCCATAGGTGGTGTCTATTTCACCATCAAAATTAATTGGCTTAATGGCATTTGCGTGTACTACACCTGAGTCAGCATGAGCAGCAGGCATAACATTCAAACCGCCGGGATACAATCCGCCCTGAAAACCTAAGTACGTATCAAATTGTAAATCGACAATAGGTATGAGCAAAGAACTATCATTATCACAATTGATTTGCGCATCAAGAGTAAAATGAAAGAGGATAAGTGTGATTGCACTTATCCTCCTCAACATGATATTTAGTAATACAGGCATTTACCTGTTAATAATTATAAATTAATTTAAAACAATAGGTTGAGAAAATAATTGATTGCCAATTACCACCTCAAAATAATAAATTCCTGCAGGTTTACCTGATAAATCAAATTGGTAAAACGAAAACGGCTGAACAGAACCATAAGATTCGCTAATAACAATTTCACCTAATTGATTAACCACTTTAACCTGAATGGCATCAGTTAACACCTCATCAAAATCAACATAAAACTGACCATTTGAAGGGTTAGGAAAAACAGTAATATCTTCTTTTGTAATAATTGTTTCTTCAGGTAAAATAATACTACCATCTGCTAAACGACCATCGCCACAACTAGCCCATTTAGGACCATCCATAAACCAGCTTTCGCTTAATGTATCTGTTCTGAAAAAGTCGAGTAAAATATTTGCCAATTTGTCTTTCCCTTCATTGGTCAAATGGTATCCACCACCATCAATTGCAAATTCAGCTTCACAATTCCAGGTAAGTCCGTCATAATCGCGAGGATTTTTTCCATCAGCCCATAGCGGTGGTCCCCAAATTAAATAAGGCACTTGTTTGCCCGGTTCTTTATATTTTAAGGTTGGGTCACCTGAAATTTGGCGACGTATTAATTCTTTCATCGCAAAATTGTGGTGATAGCTTGATGGCTCTTTAATTACATGGTAAAGTGCCTTAGATGGGTCTGCATAACCTCCGTAAGGAAATCCACTAACAAAAACGAGTTTCAAATTCGGATAATAATATTGCATAGCATTTAATGCAATCGTAAATCTTTTAATTAAAGAGTCTGTGTAAGAATTAATATCAGACCCATTAGAATCTATTCGGGAACTGTGCATTAACCAACCAACTTGTACTTGTATTGGTTTTAAATCTTTTTCACCAAGTTTAAATATTTCGATATAATCCCAATATTCTTCGTTGCCTATGTACATTGCAGTAATTCCATCTGAACCATTTGCTGCATTCACTGATTTCATACAAGGGTTTAAATCGGTATAATCTTTCATTAATTGAATCATGTGATTAAATGGCCCACCAACTGTAGATGCACCAAAACCCGCCAAAACAATTTTTCCGGTTGCATAATTTACGTTGCCAAGGGAATCTAATGGCTTTAATTTTTTCACAATGCCGATACCTTTATTTAAATGGCCAACAGGTGGAATATTTGATCCACCCTGATACAAACCACCTTGCCAGGTACCTTCATAAAAATCTGTTCCCAAATCGGTAATCGGAATAAGCCCTGTTGAATCGTTAGCACAATTCAATTGAGCCTGGGCACTTAGTCCCAAAATCGCTACGGTGCATGTTAAGAGAAATTTTCTCATGGATTAGTGTTTATAAGTATTAAATTAAATCGGTTGCCAAAGGTAAGAATAACTTACCGACAAGTTAGTTGCTTGCGGAATAAAAATTTGTTTAGCGTATTATAACCAACGGTTGAGAAAGACACTGATTTTTGGTGGTTACTACTACCATATAATTTCCGGCGGACATCTCAGCACAATTGATTCTGATCGTTTGATTATTGTTTTCAAGGGATGGCTCAGGCAAATCCATTAACTGTCCCAAAGCATTAAACAGTTGAATATGAGCCTGTTCGAAATCAAGGCTGGTGGAATAAACAGCGAATTCACTGTTTGCCGGGTTCGGAAAAACACTAACTTGTTCATGCACCAAAGCATCAGTAAACTCCTCCCTGAACTCCGGATCACAGCCAATCCAACGGGGTTTATATAAAAACCAATCTGCTGCAAAAGGGGCATGTTTAAAATATTCGAAGATTATTTTTCCTTCTTTTTCCTTACCCTCGTTCGACATATGATAGCCACCCCCATCAGGCTTATAGTCAATTGCACAATTCCATTTTAACCCGTCGGTCACGTTAGCGCGCATGCCATCAGCCCATAAATGTGGCCCCCAGGCCAGCCATGCCGATTTTCGAGCAGGTCCACTGTATAGCAAGTCAGCATCGCCTTCAATCTGGTTTTCTATTAAAAATTTGACCGACCAATTGTTCCAATAGGAAGACGGCTCAACAATCATTTCATAAAATTCTTTAGAAGGGTCGGCATACCCGCCATAATTAAACCCACTGAGGTAAACCTGTTTCAGGTTTGGGAATTTCGCTAAAAGCACAGGCATAAGCGCTTCGTACTTAGCAGTAACGGAAAAAGGTTGATATGGCCAGGTTAAAATGGTATCAATCCTTGAGGTTACCATCAACCAAATTACTTGTACCTGTTGTCTGGTAAGGTTGGCATCAATCAAATCGGACATCACATCGGTGTCCCAGTACCAGCCATTTACAACTGTATCAATCATTATTTCTAGCCCCTTGGCACCAACGGCGCAGTTGACTAATTTGAGGCAAGGGTTAACTGTCGGGTCGGCATCGGCTACACTTTTAAAATGGTTAAACGCATTACCTGCTGTTGAAGCGCCTAAACAAATAAACCCTGCTTTTCCATCCACTAAATCAAGGTTGCCTAAACTATCAAGCGGCAATACCTGACGAGCAATATTCATTCCTGCCGCATTGTGGGCATAGGGCATAATATTGGCCCCATTGGGATACAAACCTCCCTGAAAGTCCAAATACGTAGCAGTTTTTAAATCAATTAAAGACCGCAAATAAGAGGTATCGTTCTCGCATTGTAACTGACCAAGTGTTTTAGGGATGGTCGATAAACTGAGGAGAATAGCAAAAAGTAACTGAAAAACGGTGCGGTTCATTCAAATTCAAAAATAAATCAAAAAGTACTCAGTTACAACTCAATAAAATCAAGATTGTTGACAGTCAGAGCAAAATCGAATGCAATTACCTGAAAACCAGACGATATATTTCACCACCAACAAAACGAGATAATTATATCCGGCAGAATTATTATAACTTTGTGAACCAAAGCGCTTTAGTTATGGAAGAAAAATCGAACGAACATTACTTAGACGACCTGAAAGAGATTCGCTCCATGATGGAGAAATCGTCAAGGTTTATTTCCCTAAGCGGCTTATCCGGAATTAGTGCAGGTATTATTGCATTGGTTGGCGCTTTGATTGCGAGTTGGTATATCAAAACCCATATTGAAAATCCATCGTACACATTACAAACTGTTGTAATGGTGCAAATGGAAGACGTTTTGTTTTTGTTGCTGGACGCCGCCATAGTATTATTCCTTGCGCTCACCAGTGCAACTTATTTTGCTGTGCGAAAAGCAAGAATGCAAAATTTGCCTGTTTGGAGCAAAGCTGGTGAACTCACACTTATTAATCTGCTCATCCCTTTAGCAACTGGTGCCATTTTTTGTTTGATTTTATACTCTTACAATATTTTTATACTTATTGCACCGGCAACATTGTTGTTTTATGGTCTTGCTTTACTCAATGCCAGTAAATATACATTGGCAGAGGTTCGGTATTTGGGTATTTGTGAAATTGTTTTGGGACTGGCCGGTATGATTATCCCCGGTTATTCGATTATTTTATGGGCAATTGGATTTGGATTATTACACATTATTTATGGGGCGGTAATGTATTACCGCTATGAGCGATGAAAGATATTATAGCCGGATTAAATAAGGAATTTGACAACAGGGTCCGCCTGGGCATTATGAGTATACTCATGGTGAACGAGTGGGTAGATTTTAATACTGTTAAAACCCTGCTCAACCTGACTGATGGTAATTTGGCTAGCCATATATCCGCCCTCGAAAAAACCGGTTATATTGAAGTAAAAAAAGAATTTATTGGCAAAAAGCCCAGAACTACCTATAATGCTACCAAGGAAGGGAAAACTGCATTCCGCCACCATTTAGACGCACTGGAGAAATTGTTAAAAGGAAACAGTTAAATTTTCAATAATATACTTTGAATTTCAAAGTTCTTTATTAATTTTGTCATTATGAGGCTGATGAGTCAATTGAAAGATGGTTTCCGCTTGTTTATCAGGTGGGTCGAGATGTACACCTTTAGAGCAATTGTAGCTGCATTGCTCATAATTGCAAGTATCATTCTGGTTATTGAACCCGGCTGGATGGTTGCAGCAGTAGACAGCCTCCGAATTCCTTATGCCGTTTTTCTGGTGGTTTTTGTCATGTTTTTTTTCCTGAGAAATAATTACGCGCTTGCCTCGGCAGGTGGAATTGCGCTATTAATATTGGCACCGGGTATCTGGCCTTATTTTAAAACAGCTAGTGAAACACCTGCTGATGTTAAAGCAGAAAAAAACGAAACGGTAGTCGCCGATTTTTCGGTATTACATTTTAATGTAAAAGAAAATAATAAAAAAATTGCGACAGTTGCTGAAGCCGCATTGGCATCAAATGCTGATATCGTTTCTATGCAGGAATTAAAAGAAAATTCGTTTGCCATAGTGGACCCGCTGATGCGCGAAAAATATCAATATGTTTTGAGCGATTTAACTTCACCGGGTTTTGGTATGGCAATTTATTCAAAATATCCAATTGAAAAAACGGCAATAATTAAATCACACGATTTCCCTTTGCTCACCGGCAATATTGTTTTGAAAAAAGGATCTGTAAGTTTTATTGCCGCTACAACAAGTACACCTACCAATGAAAAAGATTACGATAAACAATTAAAACAATTTAAATTTATTGCAGAACAAGCTAATACTATTGATGGTGCATTAATTGTTTTGGGAGATATGAATGCAGTGCCCTGGAGTGAACAGGTTGAAACGTTATTAAAAACAACACGATTAAAAGACAGTCGCAAAGATTTATCTGCCACCTATCCTGCACAGTCGCCACTTCAAATTCCAATAGATTATATTTTCCATTCACAGGAACTCAGTTGCGAACAATTTAAAACGCAGGGAGGAACAACCAGTAACCACTTAGGTATAATCGGTTATTATAATTTTAAAACACAAGGCAAAAATAAATCCGCTAAATAATGTTATGTTGAAAAAAGAGATAACCAGCTTTGCTGCTGCTTTTAAGGGTCTTTTTTATTTGCTAAAAAAAGAGCGGCATTTCATTATTCATATCGTAATAATGTTATTGGTTATTATTGCCGGATTTTATTTCCACCTTTCCCAAACCGAATGGGTAACGCTGTGTTTAACATTCGGTTTAGTTATTTGTGCTGAAGCATTTAATACCGCTATAGAAAAATTGTGTGATGTAGTTCATCCTGAATATCATAAATCCATTGGTTTAATAAAAGATATAGCAGCTGCAGGGGTTTTGTTTGCTGCGATTATAGCCATCATAATTGGTTGTTTACTTTTTATTCCGAAAATTATTTAATATGAAAATTGTCCATATCCAATCGCAATATAAAGGCAAAGAAAAATTGCAACTTATTTTATTTACCGCATTTTGTTTTGCCATGCTTATTGTTCGTATGATTTACACCAACTCATTCGAATATCGTTTTATGGGCATCAATTTGTTGTTGGCATGGATACCTTATTTATTGGTTTTACGCATCATTAAACTCAATACCAGAGGGCATAAAATTCAAATTGGGGTATTATTGTTTTTGTGGCTGATATTTTTCCCCAATGCCCCGTATATGATTACCGACATTTATCATTTAGAAGAATTTGATTCTGCACCAAAATGGTTTGACTTAATCATGTTATTATCTTTTGCATGGACAGGCATGATGCTGGCGTTTATTTCGTTTAGAAAATTACATCGTCGATTTTTACGCATGAAAAAAACATGGGTGCATCTTGTCACCGTATTTAGTATTTTTTTCAGCTGTGGTATAGGTATTTATCTCGGCCGCTATGAGCGATGGAACAGTTGGGAAATAATTACCCAGCCTAGAGTTTTAACCACCGAATTTTTGCAATTACTCAACAATCAGTTAGCGGTTGCGCATATGCTGTCTCTAAGTGTTGTATTCGGCGCATTTTTTACGTTGATATACCTTTTTGTTTTTACGCAAACAAAGCCGGTTCAAATTTCAGATAAAGCCTGATTAATGTCTTCAATTAATACATCAGCCTCTTCTAATCCGGCATAAAAACGCACGAAATTGACAGGGTAATCGCTGCCTTCTTTAATACATGCAGGAAATACCAGCGACTCATATCCACCCCAGGAAACTGCTAATAAAAACCGTTGCAGTTTATTACAAAATGCTTCAATTTTATTTTTATCCTGTGTTTTTAATAACACGGCAAATAATCCGCTACCACGTTGCATTTGTTTTTTAGCGAGTTCAAATTGCGGGTGACTATGATGAAAAGGGTAAATAATTTTTTCTACTTTGGGATGTTGTTCTAACCAATTAATTAGTTTTTCAGCATTACCTGCACTTTTTTCCAAGCGCATAGGTAATGTGCGCATACCTCGTAATAATAACCAGGTATCGTTAGGAGAAGGAATGGCACCAAATGCCATAAATTCTGTTTTAAAAATGCTGTTAATATGTTCCTGATTAGCACATATTACACCCGACACCACATCACTATGACCGGCTAAATATTTTGTTGCCGTATGAATTACTAAATCAACACCTAATTGATGCGCCTGCTGATATAATGGTGTGCAATAACTATTATCGATTGCAGTAATAATATTTTTTGCTTTTGCCAAATTACAAATGGCAGCTAAATCCTGTAAATCGAGCCAAAATGTATTCGGGCTTTCTAAAAAAATCAGTTTGGTATTTGGCTGAATGGCATTTTCAAAATTCTCGATTGATTTTCCATCTACAAATGTAGTTGTAACACCATACAGCGGAAACACCTGTGTAAGCATATAATACGTCCAGCTATAAGGACTCTCAACACAAATAACATGATCACCGGATTTAACACTATGCAAAATAGCAGCAGCAATTGCAGCCGCACCGCTCGAAAAAATTAAACAATCGTCGGTGCCTTCCAAAGCAGCAATTTTTTTTCTTACAATTTCAGTAGTTGGATTATTGCCCCTGGTATATAAATGCGCATGTAGTTCATCTTTTGTAGCATTGCGAAATTCAGCAACTGTTTTAAAGGCAAAATTGCTGGTTTGAATTATGGGAGGAGCAACAGCATTAAAATAATTACCGCGTTCTTCCCCTAAAATGTTAAGAATATAGGATATGTCCATAGTGCCGACAAATTACGGCAATTTCGTACAAAATAAAATGGCTCGTCGGACGACGAACCATTTTTTCAGGCATACTCAAAGAAAAGACAACCGTAAGACACGATTGCATAAATGCAATGTGCTTTTGTTGCAAAACACTCTTTAGTGGGCAGCGTTTTTGCTACCGCTCATCATTGCTTTAACAGGGCACCAGCCTAAAATTGCTGTTAAGAATACACCCATTGCAGGAATAATCAGAAAGAAATTCTGAAATACACCGGCAAGGATTCCAATGCCAATTAATAAAGCATATCTGATAATAATTTCATTAAAACTTAGATTCGGATTAAAGTCCATAACATGTGATTTTGTTATGTAAAGATGATAGCTGTACCACTGTGAAAAGTATGACCTACGTCAGAGTGAACGGTGATTTTGGTCACTCGCAAAAAAGAAATTTTGCTCGTTTAGTCGTGTATTATTTGGTGGAGCAGTTCCCGAACTGCAACCGGAGGTAGTGTTTTAGCCAGTTCAACCTGTTTGGTATATTGTTCCAGCAACTGCTTATAATTTTCATTTTTCAAAAAATGGTTCAGCAGTGATTGATGTAAATATTCGTGAAACCAGGTAGTATTTTGGCGACTTCTGTTGATGTCAAAAAAACCGTTTTGGTGGGTATGTAGTTGATAGGCAAGAATCGAGTTCCACAATTCTGCAACCCCGCTGCCATTTATTGCCGATCCCAGGGACACCGTTGTAGCCCACTTCGATTCCTTTTCCTGAAACAGGTGTAATGCTCTGGAAACCTCACCCATAGCCATTTGTGAGCGTTGAATATTATCGCCATCGGCTTTATTCATCACAATAATATCGGCCATTTCCATGATGCCTCTTTTTATACCTTGTAACTCATCGCCGGCACCGGCAATTAATAATAAAATAAAAACATCGGTTATGCCATGCACAGCAGTTTCGCTTTGTCCAACCCCAACTGTTTCTACTAAAACTGTGTCAAAATTGGCAGCTTCCAGCAATAAAATAGTTTCTCTGGTAGCAGCAGCAACACCACCTAAATGTTCACCCGAAGCAGTTGGCCGAATATACACTTCCGGATGTTTGGCAAGTTCCTGCATCCGTGTTTTATCACCCAAAATACTGCCTTTTGTTTTTTTGCTGCTTGGGTCAACGGCAAGCACTGCAAGTTTATGGCCTTGTCCGGCAATATGTAATCCAAGTGCTTCAATCATGGTGCTTTTTCCAACACCCGGTGATCCTGTTATGCCAATACGAATTGCATTTCCAGAAAATGGTAAACATAATTGCAAAATCTCCAATCCCAAATCGCGTTGCACCTGAGCAGTACTTTCCAGCAAGGTAATTGCTCTGGCAATAAGCACCCTGTCGCCGGAGCGTATTCCGTCAAAAAAATATTGTGGCGACTGTGTATTCAGATTTACCATGATAATTCTACATAAAAATAAAAATCCCCCCGTTGTTAAGCGGAGGGATACTGTTTATATCTTGCATGTAATTTAGAATGGATTGAACGAAACACCAACTGTAATAGGGGTTCCGGTTGGTCCTTCACCATCAACAAATAAAGGTGCTAACCCATAATAAGCTTCAATATTCACTTTTGAATAACCTAAACGCAATGTTGGACCATATTGCAGATTGCTCATATTTTTGATGCGATACTGTTTGTATTTAATTTCATCTTCAGAACCGCTCAGGTAATCGTCGCCGACAAATTTGGTGTGATTACTTAAAACATATCCTCCTTTAAATCCTACAGCCAGTTTAAATCTGTTACCATTTTTTTCATCAGTACGAAAACGGAATTCCAAAGGTACTTCCACATAATTCACAACAAGTTTATTTTTAGAAAACTGCACTTCTTCAGCAAATGGGGTTGAAAAAGTATTTCCAGAGGTATCGTAGCTAAAATAGGAATTGTTATAGTAGTTAGACCAGTTAAAACCGGCGCCGATAGCAAAGCTCACGTTGTCTTTCATGGTAGATGAACCGAGCGGAATATCATAATAAAAATGAAAACCCATACCACTAGATAAACCTTTAACATTTAAGGAATCGGGAGCGCCTAGCCAGCCATCCCAATGCACGTTCATTATTATCCTGTCGCGGGAAGGATCGTCATCGTCAAAATTTACCGTGTTTACTGCACTAGAATCTGATTGTGCAAAAACCGAACTCGCCATTGCTATAACACCTATCAGGGTTAATAATTTTCTCATGTTTGATTTGTTATCGATGAAAGTCATAAATTAGGGGTAAAATTACGTAATAATTGCCATTACTATGAAAACTAATTCCTTAACTGCATTACTTAACGTTTGTTTAGTGGCATTCATTTTATCACTAAACCAAATATTTGGACAATATCATTTCTACCATACTCGATTTTTTTAAAATTATAATTCAGTAATCCAGGTGGATTTTTCCTCAATATGTTTTCTGGTTGAATCGGTAATTTCTCCTGTGTAATTGCCCACATACACCATACCCAAACACAAATCGTTTTCACCAAGTCCTAAAAACGATTTCATTTCAGGTTTATAGGTCATGCCCCCTGTGCTCCAGTAACTGCCTATACCAAAAGCGGTAGCCGTAAGCATCATATTTTGTACAGCACAGGCAACAGCACTAATTTCTTCCGCAATAGGCAATTTTTGCGTAACCTGACGAATCATAGCAACAACAATAATATGGGAAGCCTGCAAAGGACCTGATAAGAATTTTTGATATTTCAATTCGTTAAACTCTTCAGGTGGTGTATTTGTTTTGTAGGTATTTGCCTGAAAATCTGCCAACTTTTTTAATCCCTCACCGGAAAAAACAAAAAAATGCCAAGGTTCTGTTAAGGCATGTGTAGGCGCCCATCGGGCATTTTCGAGCATTTGACGGACGATATCATCACTTACAGGAACACCTGTGTATTGCCCCGGTTTTACTGATCTTCTGTGGCGTATGAGTTGATTTAAGGTAGTAGTTGCTGAATTCATATAAAGTCGAATTAAATTTGCACTGAAATGATAACGCGAAAGTATTATAAAATAACGAGAGTAGAAGCTATTTGTTTATTGCTGCTCGTTAGTGTATTATTTTTTTCCGCCTGTAAAGAGACAGCACAAAATGGAACATCGAATCAGGATGAAGTAGCGGTTGCGGAAAAAAAAGTGTACGACCGCTGGTTAATTGATTTAGAAAGTGTGCAATCAGGTTGCGACAGAGTAGATTGTATTCGGTCGATTGATGCGCCTAAATTTATTTCGGTTGCGGCGACAGATTATATTAGTGATGAAGATTTAGTTATTGGAATTAAAATTGGTGATGAAGTGCGTTGTTATCCGCACAATATTTTAAACTGGCATGAAATAGTTAATGATGCAATTGGTGGCAATCAATTCGCTATTAATTATTGCCCACTCACCGGTTCAGGAATGGCCTGGAATAGAAATATTAATGGTAAAATAACCGATTTTGGTGTTTCAGGAATGTTATACAACAGCAATGTAATTCCTTACGATCGCAATACACGCTCTGCGTGGAGTCAAATGAAACAACTATGTGTGAATGGTGAATTGATGAACAGCTATGCTGAAACATTTCAAACAATAGAAACTACCTGGGCAACATGGAAAAAATTATATCCTGATAGTAAAGTAGTATCTACAGAAACCGGCATGCCACGCGATTACATGGAATATCCTTATGGCGAATATCGTGAATCAAGAGATATTACTTTTGATGTTGAATATGAAAACGACACCTTACATCCTAAGGAAAGGTTATTTGGTGTAATTCAGAAAAATAAAGCAAAATGTTATCGTTTTACCAACTTTAAAGGTGGTGTTCGCATTGTAAACGATACGGTTTTTGAAAAACCAATAATTGTTGTTGGCAGCGAACGCGATAATTTTATTACAGCATTCGAAAATCCTAATCAACTAAAATATTTACCGGTATCAAATAAATTACCTGCTATTATTAAAGATAGCAATGATAACTTTTATGATGTATTTGGATATTGCGTTGAAGGTCCCGAAAAAGGTAAACGTTTAACTCCAATGAATGGATTTATGGCATTTTGGTTTGGCTGGTATGCCTTTTATCCTGATGTTACATTTATGTAAAAATTATTGTAACATTTATTCAATAGTTCTACCACCTGCTTCACGACTTTCAACAGAAGTATTATCTATTTTTTTCATGTTTACCGATAAGTAGGCATAAATACTTTCAGGTGTCGATTTATATTCTTTACCTGCATAATCTACAATACCAACTCTGCCGTCCCAACGTTTTGCCATCATGGTATATCTTCCGTTATAATCTTTATTTACACCAAAACGTAAAAAGCTGCCGTCAGCATCAAAACTTACCTGGAAAATGTCGCGGTTTTCTGCTTTTACAATTACACCCGGTGTACCGGATTTAATTACAATTTGTTCCACCTGTCGGCCATCAATCATTTTAATTTCTCCGGAGGTAATTTCTAAATCGCTGCTATTTACGTCGCGGTACAACGTAATATCACCATCTAAATAAAACTGCACTTTTTTCAGTTCTGTTTCACCAAAATTAGTTTTGGACTGGGTTGATGATGTGTAAGGCGTTAAATAAGCCGAACATGAGCCTAATGTAAGTATAGCTGCTAATCCTAGAATAGAGTAAAATTTCATATTGAGGTGTTTTTTGTGCTAGAAATCAATAATAATGCCATAGGTGTAATGACGGTGCAATTTTAGTTACTTATAGGCATTATTTCAACTCATAGCCTTCAAAATGGCTTCTGCAGCTTCTCTTCCGGTTTGCGCAGCTCCGTTCATAAACCCCTGAAACTCGAAGCTGCAATGTTCGCCGGCAAAGTAAATATTGCCCGAAGGTTCGCGCTGGGCACCTTCAATGGTGGTGTATTGGCCTGGTGCAAAACAGGCATAACTCGCTTTAGCGTAAGGACTGCCCGCCCAATAAAATCTAGCCATTTTTCCGGTTTGTAAACCGGTTATGCCTGGAAAACAATTTTCCATTACAGGATACAATTGTGTTGCAATTTCAGCATCGCTCAATTGATTGAGCACTTCGCCTGCCTTTCCTCCGGTAAAAATGGTAAACCCTGCACCTTCTCCTTGTTGGAGCTGACTATTGTCCCAACCATTTTGCAAATTGGTATCAGTAAACGTAAAACCGGTATATCCTAAATCGCGCCAGTGAGCTTTTGAAAAGCCATGAAAAAACTTGGCATTTTTTCCATAACCCATTTCGTTAATTGCTTTTAATTTGGGTTTATTAAATCCGCAATCCATTTTTATTTCGCGCAAAACGGTAAAAGGCAAAGCAAGAATTACAAAATCAGCAACAACTTCTTTTACACCACCTTCAGTTGCGAAGGTTAACATGGTTTGTCCATTGATATCGCTGCGTCGAATTGCTTCCAGTTTGTATCCTTTATTCAACTGAGTTTCCAATCGTTTTTCCAATGCATCGGTAATTAACTGATTACCACCCTTAATTTTATATCGTTCATCACTAAATCCCGAATAATTAAATGTATCGTGCATTTCAGGATTCATCAGCATTAAAAAATTAATTGCAGATTGTTGTTCTATATCACAACCGTATTCTGTTGTATAAGCCACATCCAACAGTTTATACAAATCGCCTGTAATACCTATTGATTGTAAATATTGCGCAATGGACATATGGTCTAACCGCACATCATTTTCCGAATGTTTACTATACGATATTTCATCGCTAATACTATCAATATCAGCAGATAATTTTTCTGTATAAGGATAAAATAATTCGAGAATGTCTTTATCGGTAATTACTTTATTATTAATATAATAACATGCATGTATTAAATTACTTTCCGATGGCACGAATGTATCTAATAACGGGAGATTAAAAGTTTGTGCCAATAATAACATATCCGCATGGGTAGAATCAATAAATTCACCACCCATTTCGGTAGTTAATCCTTTGCCCATTAAATCAGTTGCGGTAATTATTCTACCACCTGTTCTGTCTGATGCTTCATAAATCTGTGCAATAAAACCTGCGCGTTTTAATGTATATGCTGCATTTAAACCTGCGATTCCTGCACCCACAATGGCTATGGTAGGTTTGTTTGCTGTGGAACATGCTGTAATAAATGATGAACCTGCAGCCAATGTAAATAATGTGGCTTTTCCTGTTGTTGCAAGAAATTGGCGGCGATTGATTTGTAATGACTGGTGATATTCTTGAAGTGGTATTCCTTTTTGCTTACTACCAAGCGCTATTTGATAAGCTCGTTGAATTGATTGCAATAGCTTTGTCTTAACGGCACGCTGTTTCTTCGTATCCATACAAAAAGTTTCATACAGTAAATGTAAATAAACTTATTGGTGAAACAAAATTTTAGCATTTTCACATGTTTTCATTCAACTATGATGTTTGAATTATGCAATTGCTCAATTAATGTATTGCACAAAAACATGTTATACCTGCTGTAATTAATTACAGATGAATAACCGCATTTTAAACAAATGCAATAATTACCATGAGCTGCCGCCACCTCCGCCTCCGGAGCTACCACCGCCCCATGAACTACCGCCACCTCCGCCTCCACTACCACCTGAACCTGATGAACTTGATTTGGTGAGTTTAGCTATGGTATAAGTTTCTTTTTTAATATGATTGCAAGCTTTACAAGTATATGTTTTTTGTCCGGTTCCTGAAGAAGTATACGAAGGGGAAACTAAGGTTTCATTTTTTGTCATTAAAAATGTAATGGACTGGCAATTTGGACAAGGTTTATATCGGCTGTTATAATTTTCAAAACGATAAATTTTTACCTGATGCGTTGCGTTTTCAATCCAAACATCATAATCGACAGAACGCAATTCTTCTTCTTTAATTTGAAAAGCTTTTAAAAATCCATCATCTTCTTTTTCATCCATTTTAACCATGGCTATTCCACTGTCTGCAATTGGTGGCGTGTTGCGCAATTTGTTCATTCTGCCTTTGTTAAACAAATTGTACAATACAAAAGGTAAAGGAAAAAATATGGTTGCAGCTAACCATCCATTGCTATGCGATTTTGAAAACAGATTATATGTTTCCTGTGGCTCTAAGGTATTGCCTTCTTTTAATATGTATTTATTTAACCTAAACCGTTTTTCTAAAAGAATAATTAAAAAAATGCCATATAAAATTGCTGCAAATTCAAATATCCTCAATGAGCCTTCAATTTCCTGCCAAGCCAACAAACCTGCCGGTGCGCCAATATTCAACAATCCAAATTTCGTTTTAGTGTAAGCATCTGAATAATTATTTTTCACATAGGAAGGGGCTTTTTTTAATGATGATTTTCTATTGGCAAAAATGGCATAGGCAATTAGTGCATAAATTCCACCAATTACCCCTAATCCCATTCCCGAAACCGGGTCTTTCCACCAGGCATTATTTGACGAACTGTTTAAACTGTCAGCATAAACTTCATCGCGATATTGCGGGTCGGTTAATATTTGATTTACCTGCATAACACCAGCTAAAACTGCTTCGCTCATGCGTCCTTCTTTTGCCAATGGCACCATATAAGTTTGCTGAATACGCACGCACATGATATCCGTTAAAATACCTTCTAATCCATAACCAACTTCAAATTCCATACGGCGCTGGTCCATTACTAATAAAATGAGTAAACCATTATTATTATCGGCCTGACCAATTCCCCAATGTCGAAATAATTTTGTTCTGAAATCACCCGGTACTTCATCGCCAATTGAATTCACTACAACAACTGCAACCTGAATAGTAGTAGAATCTTCTAACGCCGCCAAAACTGCATTAATATTTTGTACCGTTGAGGCATCAATTACCCCATCCGGATTACTCACATATCCCCCACCGGTTTGTTTAGGGTCGGGAATAGTTTCAACGGTATAAACCGTTTGACCGAATGCAGCTATAGATATAAATAAAAAAGTAAAAAGGGCAATCAGTTTTGTCATCAGGATTGTTTTGCGACATGAAAGTAACAATTTCAATCTTCCTGCGCAACATCCACTTTAATTCTTGCATCCTGATTAGCTAAAATCCATAAGGTATGGAATACTAAGCGACAACGTGCTTCATATACCGGGAAATTAATTTTTTCTACATCATCAGTTGGCTGGTGATAATCTTCATGTGTGCCGTTGAAGTAAAAAATAACCGGAATATTGTTTTTTGCAAAATTATAATGGTCGCTTCTATAATAGTATCTGTTGGGGTCGGTGGTAGAATTATATTTATAATCTAATTCAATATTGGTATAATTTTTTGCTGCAGCTTCATTAATACTATGTAAAGCTGTGCTTAAAAAATTGGAGCCGATAATATATACATAATTTGGTGTAGCAGTATGCTTTTCATCAACCCTCCCAATCATATCAATATTTAAATTAGCGACAGTATTTTCAAATGGAATGGCCGGATTATCGGTATATGCTTTGGAACCCAATAAACCTTTTTCTTCACCTGAGAAGGCTATAAACAACACACTGCGTCGTGGTCCCTCACCATTTAATTTAGCTTTCGCCAAAGCCTCCGAAATTTCTAATAAAGCAATAGTGCCTGAACCATCGTCATCTGCTCCATTATATACAACGGTATCTTTTTTTCCTAGATGGTCATAATGGGCAGATACAACAATTACTTCTTCCTTCAAATCTGTTCCTTCCACAAACGCCAACACGTTATCTGCATAAATAGTATTTTCTGTTTTTACTACATTAAATACTATAGTATTTTTTACTAAAAAATTAGCCGGCTTACCGGTTGTGGTAATTTTATCAATTGTTTTTTGAATGAATTTTTTCTTTTTTCCCAATAATTTATCTGCCATGTTTTGACTAATAAATAAATTGTTGGTGTATTCAGGTTGTTTATATTCAGATTGTAGTTTGAGTATACTGCCTTCCAAAAAGTTTTTCCATTGCGGATTACTTAATACCTCTGCTAACTTAGGGTCGATGGTCAATAAACACATTACACCGTTTGATGTAGCAGCAGCAGCTTTTTTTCGCCAGTCTTTCGACCAGGCACTTAATGAATCGGAACCGGTAATTACCGACTTTCCGTTAACCATAGGTTCACCGGCAGCAATTAGTACAATTTTTCCCTTTACATCAACATTTTTATAATCGCTATACAAGCTGTCATCAATACCATAACCAAGGAATACGATGTCATTAGCGGTATAGGCGAAAGAATTATTTGCGCCGGCATATCCATAAAAATCGGTCATTATGGTAAACAAATTTTTATATGACGATATTGTAGAATTTGTCCACTGATATTGGATGAGCGGATAATCGCGAAAATATCCACCGTTAGCTTGCAATGGAGGCACGCCGGATAGGGTAAATTGTTTTGACAAATAATCAGCAGCTCTGCTTAAACCTCTTGTTCCTGTTTCACGACCTTCGTAATAATCGCTGGCGAAAATGGTAAGATGATTTTCCAATTCCGAAGCGGTAATAGTATTGGCATATTTTATTCCAAGGTCTTCGGTTTGAGCAAAAACACAATTGGTTGCAATAAGCAATGCGAAAAATAATGCAGAATATTTCATCAAAAAAATGGAATTAAAATTGAGTGATTTTATTAACGCGTGTTGCATGTCTGCCACCTTCAAATTCGGTATGTAAAAATACATGCACAAAATTGACTGCTTCCTCTAAAGTAATAAAACGGGCAGGAATACAAATTACATTGGCATTGTTATGTTGTCGCGATAAAGCAGAAATATCTTCACGCCAAACCATGGCAGCGCGAATTTGTTGGTGTTTATTGGCTGTTATACATACGCCGTTTCCACTTCCGCAAATTAATACGCCCATGGCTGATTCACCTGACTCAATACTTTGGGCAAGTGGATGTACGTAATCAGGATAATCTACTGAATCGAGTGAGGATGTGCCACAGTCTTTAACGGTATATCCATTTGAGGTCAGGTAATTGATGATACCTTCTTTATAAGGAAAGCCTGCATGATCGCAGCCAATAGCGATAGTTTTGTTTTGCATGATACAAAGTTAATGTTTGTATGCATTTATCGCAACCCCGATAGCTATCGGGGCCCAAAGGTTAAGGTTTAATAATATGTACCATATCTAAATAAAAAACCTATTCAAGAAAGCAATGTTGCCTTGATTTAGAAACTCCGCGAGCTCAAAAACAATCCATATCACACATTATACAAACATAA
>DAORKJ010000005.1:0-7568 GCA_035439505.1 Chitinophagales bacterium | reverse complement strand
TTTAGAAACTCCGCGAGCTCAAAAACAATCCATATCACACATTATACAAACATAAAATCTCCGCGCCTTCGCGTGAAACAAATACACTTAACATGTAGAACGTATTTCTCGCAAAGGCCCAAAGGTTAAGGTTCAAATAAATGTACCATGTTTAAATAAAAAACCAGTTCAAGCAAGCAAAGGTACTATGGTTTAAAAGCTTTGCGTGCCTAAAAACAATCCATATCACACACCATACTTTTTTTTAAAACTTAGCGACTTTGCGAGAAACAAATAATTTTTATATGTGTGAATATTTCACGCGGAGAAGGGAGAAAGCGGAGATGGTAAGGAAATTAAAAAAAACAACCACTAAACTGGTTTATCAGCTCCGCGAACTCAAAAACAAACCATATCACACATCAATTCATCAATCCCCTCCGCGCCTTCGCGTGAAACAAACACTTTAATCTACCTGTTTGAGTTTACGTTTTTCAACCACCATTACCACCACAATACTCACTTCATACAAAATCCACAAAGGCATGGCTACTAAAAACAAACTAAATGCATCACCGGAAGGTGTTATAATCGCAGCCAAAACGAGAGAAACTATAAATGCATATTTGCGATTATTGGCTAAAAATTCTCTTCCTAACAATCCCAATTTCGCAAGGAAATAAGCCACCATCGGAATTTCAAAAATTACACCCGTCCACAATACCATGCCGGTTAAAATACCGAGGTAAGAATCAAATGTAAATTGATTTTCAATTTGGTCGCTTAAACTAAATGTTGCCAAAAAGTTGATAGAAAAAGGAGCCATGAGGAAATACCCAAAAAACACGCCGACATAAAAAAGTAATGTGGAAATGATAATTACCCCTCCCAAATTACTTTTTTCGTTGTCGTGCAATGCAGGTTTTACAAATCGCCATATTTCCCACAATATATAAGGGAAAGCGAAAATAAAACCCGCCATAAATGCGATTTTTATATAGAATAAAAATCCTGAAGATAAATTCAAATAAAACAACTCATAATCGAGCTGCGTATAACATAACCCGCCGATATTAAATCGTTCACCAATGTCACAAAAGATTTTGTAGGTGACAAAATCAGGACTTTTTGGTGCGAGAATTATTTTGTCGAAAATAAAATCCGGATAAATTAAAAATACAATACTAAACAGAATTACCACCGCAACAATCCTCACCAGATGCCAACGCAAATCCTCGAGATGGTCCATAAACGACATCTCATCCTTATTCTTCTTAATAGCAGCCATTAACTTATCCTAAATTATCTTTTCTAATTATTTATTTAACAAATCGTATAAGGCATCGAGGTTCGGACTTAAAATAATTTCCGTTCTTCTGTTTTTAGATTTGCCATCTGTTGTTCCATTGTCGGCAACAGGGAAATATTCACCGCGACCGGCAGCAGTAACTCTTTTTGCATCTACGCCATTATCTACAGTCAAAATTTTCACGATACTAGTTGCACGTAAAACACTCAAGTCCCAGTTGTCTTTAGGAAAATTAGCACTTTTTAAAGGCACGTTATCGGTATGTCCTTCAATTTCAACAGTGATATCGCCATTTGTTTTTAATACATCAGCTACTTTTTTCAAAGCATCTTTTCCTTTTGGGTCAACAACTGTACTGCCTGAAGCAAACAACAATTTTTCGCTTAATGAAACATATACTTTGCCATTTTTACGCTCAACAGTTAAGTCGCTGGAACTAAAGCCGGACAATGCTTTATCGATAGTGTTTTTTAAATCAATTACCGTTTGTTCCTGTTTGTTTAAAATATCTTCCAATTCCTGCACGCGTTTAGACCTCGCTTCTAAATCTTTGTTTAATGTTTCAATACTTTTTTGCTGGTCGGTTAATATTTGTGCTTTATTATTAAGTTCTTTTTCTTTTAATAATAACTCATCCGACTTGCGTTGTAAATCTTCACGTAATTGTTGATTTTCAGTGGATGATAATGCCAATAACTGATTTATTCTGTTATTTAGCATATCCTCAATTTGACGCAATTGCTCATTCGCTTTTACCATTTGGTCGTAACGACTATGAATGTCCACAGAGTCCTTACGCATCAGCGACATGCTGGATTGCATTTGTTTAATTTGTTCTTCCAGTTGGGCAACTTCGGTATTTCTTGCGCGCAACTGACTTGCCATAACAGCAGTGTCTTGCAAACATTTATCTCTGGCAGCAACAACATCCTGAAATTGACGCTGCGGAACGCAAGCAGTAAATAATAACATTATTACCATGCCTGCGAATGTTAATTGTTTCATACGGTTGTTCATTTTATTTATAATATTTTATCGGTTAAATTAACGACGTTTTAATAATCCTAACAATCCTCTTTGCACAAGTGTGATTGCCGAATTTACTAAACGTTTTTTTGTTTGATTATCTATTAATGGTTTGTCTTCGTGTTGTTTAATTTTCTTCTCTCTGTTTTCCTGCTTTATTTGTTTTTCTTTTTCAACAAGTTCTTTTTCTTTTTCCGCAGCTTTTACACTTGCTTCCAATTTTTTATTGAGCATTTCATACGCACTCTCTCTGTCGATACTTTCATTATAATTTTTTACCAACGCGGAGTTTTGTAAAATGGTATTCATTTCATCATCACTTAAAATATCCATTCTCGACTGCGGTGCAACTAATAAAGTGTGCGCAAGCGGTGTAGGTGCGCCTTTTTCATTTAATGCGCTTACAATCGCCTCTCCAATACCTAAATTGGTTAACAGCTCATCTGTTTTATAATAATCTGTTAAAGGATAATTTTCTGACGTTAATTTAATAGCCTTGCGGTCGTTAGCAGTAAATGCACGTAAGGCATGCTGAATTTTTAACCCCAGCTGCGATAAAACTTCAGGTGGAATATCTGTTGGCAGTTGCGTGCAGAAAAAAATACCCACTCCTTTCGAGCGAATTAATTTTACAATCGTTTGAATTTGCTCCAATAAACTTTTACTCGCTTCATTAAAAATTAAATGTGCTTCATCAATAATAATTACCAGCTTAGGGTCTTCCTTGTCACCAATTTCCGGAAAAGTCTGATATACTTCTGCCAGCAAACACAACATAAAAGTTGAAAACAATTTCGGTTTGCTTTGTATGTCCGTTAACCGCAAAATATTAATATATGCCTGTCCTTTATCATTGATACGACAAAGGTCTTCCACATCAAAACTTTTTTCTCCAAAAAACACATCTGCACCCTGCTCTTCTATTTCGATTATTTTACGCAAAATAGTTCCTGCACTCGATGTACTTATTTTTCCGTAATTCGATTCAATTTCAGCTTTGCCCTCGTTGGTTAAAAAATTGAGCGTTTTTCTAAAGTCTTTTAAATCGAGCAAAGGCAGTCCGTTGTCGTCGCAATATTTAAATACCAGCGAAACAACACCTTCCTGAATATCATTTAATTCTAAAATTTTGGAAAATAAAACCGGTCCGAACTCCGAAACGGTAGCGCGTAATTTTACACCTTTTTCCTGACTGATGCTCATTAATTCCACCGGATAATTTCTGGCTTGCCAGGTTTTTCCGATTTTTTGCATGCGCTCATCAATTTTTGGATTAGGTGTTCCTGACATGGCAATACCACTCACATCACCCTTAATATCCATAATCAAAACGCCGACGCCATTATCGCTCAACTGCTCAACTATTCCCTGAAGGGTTTTAGTTTTTCCTGTTCCTGTAGCTCCAGCCACCAATCCATGACGGTTCATCATGCGCAAAGGCACCTTCACATGTGTTTGTTCTAAAGGCTGATGGTCAAGTATGGCTGTCCCCAAAATGATGGACTTCCCCTGGAAATTATAGCCCTCGGTTATCGTTTGTTTGAACTGTTCTGAACGATCCACAAAAAAATGTTTTAATTTGCGGCAAAGATACGCCTTAAAATTTGGTGTGGTAAATACATGGCAGCAAAAGCAAAAACAGCATTCTTTTGTAGGAATTGCGGATTCGAATCGCCGAAATGGCAGGGCAAATGCCCAAGTTGTGCGGAATGGAACACTTTTACGGAAGAAGTAATTGAGCGCCCTGACGATAAAGAGGTATGGAAAGATGAAAAACCCGATAAAAAGGGCAATTTTCCTCTTGCGCTGGATGAAATTACAGCAGGCGATACCGTTAGAATTGATACCGGAGACCTTGAGTTGAACCGAACCCTCGGTGGGGGAATTGTGCCCGGTAGCCTGGTTTTGGTTGGTGGTGAGCCCGGAATCGGCAAATCGACCCTCATGCTGCAACTGGCACTTACCTTAAAAAAACTCAAAGTATTATATGTAAGTGGTGAAGAAAGTGAGCAGCAAATTAAAATGCGCGCCGACAGACTGAAAGGTAAAAATGCCAATTTATTTATTTCAACAGAAGTAGCAATCAATAAATTATTTAAACAAATAAAACAACTTGGTCCCGAGTTGGTGATTATTGATTCGATACAAACTTTAGTTTCTGATTTTGTTGATTCCACTGCAGGAAGTATTGCACAAATAAAAGAATGTGCCGGACAATTAATGCGATTTTCGAAAGAGAGTAATGTGCCGGTATTTATTATTGGACATATCAATAAAGAAGGTTATATCGCCGGACCAAAAATTTTGGAACATATGGTAGATAGTGTGTTACAATTTGAAGGGGACAGAAATTATACGCATCGTATTTTGCGCACCATTAAAAATCGTTTTGGTTCCACTAGCGAAATTGGCATTTACAAAATGGAAGGTGATGGTTTGCAACAGGTAAATAATCCGAGCGAATTATTAATCACCGAAAAAGAAGAACCACTGAGTGGTGTTGCAATTGCCGCAACTATGGAAGGTATGCGACCGATGTTGATTGAAGTGCAGGCATTGGTAAGTCCGGCAGTATATGGCAATCCGCAGCGCACCGCAACCGGTTTCGATTTGCGAAGAATGAATATGTTACTTGCAGTATTAGAAAAACGAGGCGGGTTTGCATTTGGCAATAAAGATGTGTTTTTAAATATTGCAGGTGGTTTGCGGGTGGAAGATCCTGCTATTGATTTAAGTATTGCTTGTGCATTGTTATCATCTATTAGTGATATTGCATTGCCTTTAAATATTTGTTTTGCTGCTGAGGTCGGATTGAGTGGTGAGCTGCGCGGTGTAAGTCGTATTGAGCAACGAATTACTGAAGCAGAAAAATTAGGGTTTGATACGATTTATATTTCGAAGCACAATATGAAATCGCTTAACGTGGCGAAATACAAAATCGAAATTAAAGCTGCGGGGAAGATGGAGCAGATTTACAAAGAACTTTTTGCAGAGGGGTGAAATACAAGGAACGCGGATGACGCGGATTTGTTTTGTTTGAATGATGTGTGGGTGGATTTGCGCGGATTTGTTTTTAGATTGATTTTACATTTCCATAATTTTTTTGCATTTAATACAAAAGTTAGAACTTTTTTTAAATGGAAAACAGATTGAACTGGTTAAACGGATTTAATCTGTGTTAACCCATTAAATCCGTTTAACCGGTGCTATTTTGCCGTCAGGCAGGTTCCTTTTCAAACTTAACATTTTTAATAAGCGCCGCAGGCATCAGCCCTTATCCGCGTTGCGAAGCATCCGCGTCATCTGTGCCTGTCTGCCGCCAGGCAGGTCCCTTTTTCAAATTCAACCCAATCAAAAAGCGCCGCAGGCATCAGCCCTTATCCGCGTTACGAAGTATCCGCGTCATCTGCGCCTGTCTGCCGCCAGGCAGGTTCCTTCTCTTCCAAAATTCCATTCAAACCACCAAACTATTTCCTATGATTTTAATCATTTGATAGCAATCAACCTTGGTTCACCTTTGCCTGAAATTTAGGTTATGGCATTTAAAACGATTATTGAGCCGTTTCGTATTAAGACGGTTGAGCCAATTAAAATGAGTTCGGTTGCGGAGCGGAAAAATTATATTAAAAACGCACATTACAATCCCTTCCTCTTAAAATCATCGCAGGTAATTATTGATATGCTTACCGACAGCGGTACATCTGCCATGAGTCAGAATCAATGGGCTGCTATGATGCAGGGCGATGAAAGTTATGCAGGTGCTGCAAGCTGGGAACGTTTTTATGATGCCGTAAACGATTTAACAGGTTTCGAATTTGTTTTGCCTACGCACCAGGGCCGTGCTGCTGAGCGTATTTTATATGGTTATTTGGGAGGTAAAGGAAAAATATTTATCAGCAATACGCATTTTGATACAACCAGAGCAAATATTGAATTTAGTGGCGCAACAGCAATCGATATTCCCGTAAAAGAAGGAAAAGATTTCGACACCGATTATCCGTTTAAAGGCAATTTAGATATTACATTATTACAACAACTCATAAAAAAACATGGAAAAAATATTGCTGCAGTAATTGTTACTGTAACCAATAATAGTGGTGGCGGACAACCCGTGAGCATGGAAAACATGAAAGCAGTATCTGCACTCTGCAAAAAAAATAAATTATTATGCATTCTCGATTGTTGCCGCGTTGCCGAAAATGCTTATTTTATTAAACATCGTGAAAAAGCGTATGCCAATCACAGCTACCGACAAATTGCGCAACAAATGTTTGCGTTAGCCGATGGTGCTATTATGAGTGCAAAAAAAGATGCTTTAGTAAATATGGGTGGATTTTTAGCGGTAGCCGATAAAAAATTAGCCGATGCTTGTATGAATTTACTCATCATCACCGAAGGCTTTAGCACTTACGGCGGTTTGAGTGGTCGCGATATGGAAGCCATTGCGGTCGGATTAAAAGAAGTTTTTGACGATGATTATTTAAATTATCGTATCAAAAGTACTGCTTATTTAGGCGATAGAATTAAGCAACATGGTGTGCCAATTTTATATCCCATTGGCGGACATGCAGTATACGTTGATGCAAAAAAATTATATCCGCAAATTCCGGTGCATGAATATCCCGGACAAGCATTGGTTTGTGAATTGTATACTACAGGTGGCATTCGTTGCGTGGAAATTGGCAGCGTCATGTTCGGAAAATATAATAAATCAGGTAAATTAATTCCCGCACCTCAGGAATTAGTTCGCCTCGCTATTCCGCGAAGAGTTTACACCCAATCGCATATCGATTATGTAATCGAAGTTTTCGACGAAGTGCTCAAAAACAGCAAAAAAGTAAAAGGCTTAAAAATCACCAAAGAACCCCAATTTTTAAGACATTTTACGGCGCATTTTGAGCGGTTGAAATAAGGGATTTAAACGGAACACAGATTAAACAGATTAAACGGATTTAGACGGATTAATTTTAGATAAAAGAATTTTTGGGAGCATCACAATCCCTTCCCGCTTTGCGCTGCAACAAAATGTTAATTAAAAATAATAGCCAAAGCCGGCTGTTTAATTAGCACATCATCAAATCAGCACATTAGCACATTGGCATGTTTTCTCTACAATCGAAGCTTTTTGCGCACTTTTAGGAACTATCAAATAAGTTTGACACACATCCCCTCACCAAAAATCACCCCAAAAATTCCCCATATTATCACCTCAAACATTGACATAAGTCACCCCGACCAGCATACATTTTCGGTG
>DAORKJ010000004.1:69399-85546 GCA_035439505.1 Chitinophagales bacterium | reverse complement strand
TCCAAATCCTCGAGGGAGCTGATATTTGTGTCTATCTTCACAGTTTTACCATCAACATTAGCATCAATTTTGATACGTATGGAATTATCCGGGTTTTGGCCAAAAACAGCAGATTGCAGAACGGCAAAAAGGCAAAAAGTGAAAATGAACTGTAACCGTTTCATGTTTTGATTCGTTTAAATTGTGTTTAGTAATGCTGGAAGCCTTGTTATGACTAAGCCATGACAAATTTAACCTACTAAACGAAGCGAAGTAGTTAAATGTCAATTAAAAGATGTTAATGTTGCGTTAAACAACTTTTTCCCCGATTTTAACACTTGTAAATTTGTAAAAGATGTTAAAGAACCGAATTTGGTTGATTGTAATATTTATGAGCACGGCTTTGCTGGGTATCATTTTGGTTCAGGTATACTGGATTCGGAATACTATTTCGCAAAAGGAGCAGGTGTTTAATTTCCATGTAAATGAAGCACTGAATAAGGTTGCTGATAAAGTGGAGACCAATATTGCTGCTTCTGTAGTGAGCAGCCAAATGAACCTGTTTTTTTCTGATTCTACCTATTGGAGCACAAGTGCAGGCTCGTTAGAAATTTACGATGGCATGATGAGCGATAGCATGATTGCCATCGCACTGGAAGCGGCAAGTGCTTATGGCGTTGATTATTTTAGGGCAAATGCTAAAACTGCGGAACCTTTTGGGCATGCAGTTTCACCAATGCCTTCAGGGCTCGACAGGCCAACTATGATATTAGAGCCTCTAGAATACAACGGCGATTTCAGGTCGGCAGATGATGCTTTAATTACCGATATTTTAACGGATATCGACCGCCAGTTGCGCATTAACTCACAACGCATTAAAAAAGCTATGGAACAAATGATGTTCCAACTGATGCAACGGGGTATTGAACCTGAACAAACAATAGACACTGTTTTTTTAAAAAACACCTTATATCACGAATTAGGTAATAAAGGCATTACGACTGATTTTAATTTCGGTGTTTTAATGGATGATAAATTTTTTATCACCAATGCGGGTAATAATGAATCGATAAAAGAATTAGCTGCAACATCACACAAAGTGAGTTTATTTCCTGATGATATGTTTTTTAATAACGACGTATTATTGGTTAATTTCCCTCACCAAAAAAGTTTTATTTTAAGTAGTATCTGGTCGCTGCTGATTGGTTCTTTATTATTTACTTCCATTATTATTGGGGTGTTTTATTATACCGTTTTGGTATTGTTGAGACAAAAGAAATTATCGGAAATTAAAAATGATTTCATCAACAACATGACACATGAATTTAAAACACCATTAGCTACTATTTCTTTGGCAGTTGATGCGGTTAATAATCCGATGATATTAAAAGATGAAACAAAAGTTAAACACTATACGCATATCATAAAAGAAGAAAATAAACGTATGAATGCACAGGTTGAGAAAGTATTGCAGATGGCATTGTTGGACAAAAATGAAATCAGCCTGAGTACCGACGATATTGATATACATGAAATTATTTACCGAGCTATTGAAAACATCAGCCTTCAGGTAGAAGAAAAAGGCGGAAAGATAGATATGGAGCTGGCTGCGGAGCGTTATGAAATGACTGGCGATGAAGTGCATTTAAGTAATGTAATCAGTAATTTACTTGATAACGCCAATAAATATTCTCCTGAAAATCCGCAAATAAAAGTTACTACAGAAAGTGATGACAAAGGTATTTATATCACCATTGCAGACAATGGGATTGGAATGAACAGTGAAGATATTAAAATGATTTTCGAAAAATTTTATCGTGTGCCAACAGGCAACGTGCACAATATTAAAGGCTTTGGATTGGGACTGACTTATGTTAAAGCAATTATAGATGCCCATCATGGCACTATTGAGGTTAAAAGTCAACCCAAAAAAGGCAGTCAATTCAAATTATTTTTACCACTAACCTGATTAAAACTATTTTATGGAAGAAATTAAAACTAAAATTTTATTAGTAGAAGACGACCCGAATTTTGGTGCCGTTTTAAAAGACTATTTATCTATGAGCGGCTATGATGTTAAATTAGCTACTGATGGTGAAAAAGGTGAAGATTTATTTTTTAAAGAAGAATTTAATCTTTGTGTATTAGATGTTATGATGCCTAAAAAAGACGGCTTCACGCTTGCTGCTCAAATTAAACGCATAAATCCTGAAATGCCGGTAATTTTCCTCACCGCCAAAACATTGCAGGACGATGTATTAGAAGGTTTTAAAGTGGGTGCTGATGATTATATCACCAAACCATTTAACAGTGAAGAATTATTGTATCGCATTGCAGCAATATTAAAGCGCGGTGGAAAATTGCGCACCAATAACCAACAAAAAGAATTTGAAATAGGAAAATATCATTTTAATTATAAAACACGCATGCTCAAAAATGGCAGCAGTGATGCTAAATTATCGCCAAAAGAAGCTGAGTTATTGCGTTTATTCTGTTTAAAAGTAAATGATATTGTTTATCGCGAAGAAGCGCTCAAACAAATTTGGGGTCGCGACGATTATTTTACTGCAAGAAGTATGGACGTTTTCGTAACCAAATTACGCAAATACCTAAAAGATGACCCTTCATTGGAAATTGTAAATATTCATGGAAATGGGTTTAGGTTGAATACGGAGGAGGTGGTTTGATGTACCAATGTGGAGATGTACCTATGTACCAATGAAACAGCCGGTTTGGAGTATACCTTTAATTCGGAACTTCGGTTGGGGTTAATAAATATTAACCCAATTAAATTTATAAATCAATTATCCGGTTAGGAGTATCCGTTTAATTCGGAACTTCGGTTGGGGTTAATAATTATTAACCTAATTAAACGTATTACTGTTTCCGCCTCGGCGGAAACAGCCAGAAAAAATGGTAGAATTTAATTCTTAGCAATTATCACCATCACCCCGCGTAAAAACCATCCAACCAATCAACCAAGGATGCGCCAAGCATCCGAAAAAATTGGATGGTTTAATCAAAATGCACTGCTGAATCAAAAACCCCATTTGCTAATTTGCTAATTACCTAATTAGCTAATTAATTCAACTGCAAATCGTCCACCTGACTTAAGTAATGATTTATTTCATGGACAATTTCAGAGACTGTTTCTTTTTGAAACGGTGAGCGCAAACCGGCATAATCAACTAATTCTAAAAACGATTTACTGCCACCTGCTTTGCATAATTTTACGTAATCGGTAAAGGCAGCATTTTTATCCTGACGAGCTTTTAACCAGAATTGGAATGCACATATTTGTGCAAGTGTATAATCGATATAATAAAATGGCGACTGGTAAATATGTGCTTGAGTTTGCCAAAATCCGCCCTGCGTTAAAAATTTATTGCCGTCAAAATCTTTATATGGCTGATATTTTTTTTCTATCGAACTCCAAAATTGTTTTCTTTCCATTGGTGTCCAATGCGGATTTTCATAAATGCCATGTTGAAATTCATCAACAGCAACGCCATACGGTAAAAATAATAAGGAATCAACCAGATGTGAAAAGCGATATTTATCTGCTTCACCATTAAAGAAATTATCCATCCACGGGTATGCAAAATATTCCATGCTCATTGAATGAATTTCAGCCCCATCGCTGGTTGGCCAGTAGTATTCACTGGTTTCAAATTCGCGGCTCATATATACTTGAAACGCATGTCCAATCTCGTGTGTAAGCACATCGATATCAGCACTTGTTCCATTAAAATTTGAAAATATAAATGGCGATTTTAATCCAGAGATATACGTGCAATAACCACCACCTGCTTTACCTTTTTTAGCAACCAAATCCATCAACTCATTTTCTAACATGAAATTAAAGAAGTCGGCAGTTTCAGGTGATAACTCTGCATACATTTTTTTGCCATTGGCAATAATCCATTCGGGTGTTCCTTTAGGAGTTGCGTTGCCGCTTTTAAATGAAAGCGGTTCGTCATAAAATTTTAATGCAGGCAATCCTAAACGTTTAGCTTGTTTTTGTTTTAATGCAATTGCAATAGGTACAATTTGCTGATGCACTTGTTCGCGAAAATCTGCCACCATGTTAGGATTATAATCGCTGCGCATCATGCGTAAATATCCAACCGGGACAAAATTTTGAAAACCTAATTTCTGCGCAATACGATGTCTGGTTTTTACCAACTCATCAAAAATGCGGTCCAGTGCTGCCTCGTTATCGCTAAAAAATTGCCATCTTGAATTAGCTGCTCTTTCACGAACACTCCTGTCGGTTGATCGCAAATAAGGTGTCATTTCAGCCAAAGTTTTTTCTTCCCCATCAAACGGAATAGATGCGTTGGCAATTAATTCCTGATATTCAGTACTTAATTTATTTTCAATAATTAAATCTTCAATTATTTCAGGTTTAAATGCGCGCAATTGCATTTCTGCAATTCTGAATAATTGTTTGCCAAAATGCGCTTCAATTGCTTCCCTAAACGGTGAAGTTATAAGCGCCTGGTAATATTCACTTGCTAATGCTTCAACAGATGGTGTATTTTCATCAAAAAAATCCTGTTCTGCAGCATAAAAATCATCTCTGGTATCAATGGAGTGACGAATAGAACAAATTTGATACATCGTGTCGAATTGACTTCTCAAATTATTAATTGCTTTCATCGCATCTAACTGCATTGCTGCAGTAGTGGATGCATTAAAATTGTTCAGCAACGTTTTAAAATCAGCCTTAAGTTGTTCTATATCGGGTCTGCTATATGGATATGATGAGAATTTCATTGAATTTTCCTGTTAAAAACGCAAAATTAAGGTATTGCATTGTTAAGGCGTAGTAAACAGTTGTTATGCTACTCAATTTTATTCCTAAAACACAAATACATAGCAATGTCTAACTATTAGCACACGTTTTGTGTTTACACATGCAGTAGCATAACTGAACATTTACATCTAAACGCGGTTATGGTAAAGTTATTTGAACGGCAGCTGCGGTTCAAATAGTGATTAAAACCGTAACTTTGCACCTCAATTCAATTGATTTGAACGACCCTAATTCAGCTTCACGTAAAAAGGACCATATCGAATTGGCTTTTGAGAGCCAGACTTCTGCGTTGCAGAACGATAACCGTTTTTATTACGAACCCTTATTACAAGGGCATTCCGGCGATAAAACGCTGGCCAAAAGTTTTTTAGGCAAAACGCTTCAAACCCCTATTTGGATTAGCAGCATGACTGGCGGCACCGAGCAGGCCGGGAAAATTAACCGTCACTTAGCTCAGGCATGCAACGAATACGGCATGGGAATGGGCCTTGGCAGCTGCAGAAGGCTTTTGGACGACAATACCTACTTTGAAGATTTTAATTTAAGACCAATAATTGGCGATGCTCAACCATTTTTTGCCAATTTAGGTATTGCACAAATCGAAACCTTACTGGAAAAGGGCGAAGCCGATAAAATACATGCCTTGGTGGCGAAACTCAATGCCGACGGGCTTATTGTGCATGTAAACCCATTTCAGGAATGGCTACAACCCGAAGGCGACCATTTCCGGAATTCACCTCTTGAAACTATTCAAAAATTATTAGAACTAGTTGATTATCAAATAATTGTGAAGGAAGTGGGGCAAGGAATGGGGCCGGAAAGTATAAAAGCCTTATTAAAATTGCCAATTGCTGCCTTAGACTTTGGCGCTTATGGTGGTACCAACTTTTCCCGCTTAGAATTGTTACGTTCCAGTCAGCAGCATGCATCCTTATACCGTGATTTAGCGTATATAGGACATACAGCAGTGGAAATGACCGGCTTTGTAAATGCAGCAGTTGACACCCTGGGAGCAGATTTGAAATGTAAGGAAGTGATTATCAGTGGTGGTATTGGCGGGTTTTTAGATGGGTATTACGGCATGGAAAAAGTGGTGTTGAATAGTATTTATGGACAAGGTTCAGCATTCCTGAAACCTGCACAACAGGATTATCAGGCGTTGAAAACATATATTGAAAGTCAGCGGGAAGGTTTAGCTTTGTGTTCAGCGTATTTGAAAGTAAAATAACTGCACTTTGGTGCAAAAAAATAAATTAACGATTATTATTGGCTTTATTGCCGGTTAGTTAATTAGCATATGGCAAAAATTAAAGGGTTTTCGAAATTAAGTAAAACAGAAAAAATCGCCTGGTTGGCGAAACATTTTCTGACAAGTAATCTATTGGATATTGCGCGTGAATTTTCAAGTTACATGCACTCCAATGCTGAAATGCAAAAAGTATTTGACGGTATTTCTGAAAATACTCTCACTAATTTTTATTTGCCTTACGGTGTTGCACCAAATTTTGTAATTAATGGCCGTACGTATGTGGTGCCAATGGTAATTGAAGAAAGTTCAGTAGTGGCTGCAGCAAGTGCAGGTGCAAAATACTGGAGCGATCGCGGTGGATTTCATGCTGAAGTTATTTCTACCACCAAAGTTGGTCATGTACATTTTTTGTGGAGAGGAAACAGTGAAAAATTACAAGCTTTTTTTGATACTGAATTAAAACAAATCCTCATTGCCGATGTAAAGCATCTTACCGAAAATATGGAAGCGCGCGGCGGTGGATTAAAAAGTATAGAATTAATTGATTGCACGCATTTAGAACCTGAATATTTTCAATTAAAAGCGACCTTTGAAACAATGGATGCTATGGGTGCGAATTTTATTAATTCAGTTTTAGAAGAATTTGCATCGTGTTTAACAGAAGAAGTAAAAGCAAATACCGACTTTACGGGAGCAGAAAAAACCGTAGAAGTGGTAATGAGCATTTTGAGTAATTATACGCCTGAATGTGTAGTAAAAGCTTGGGTAGAATGTGATGTAAATGCATTAGGCACTTTTGATGAAGGCCATTTAAATGCACAACAATTTGCACGTAAGTTCAGTACGGCAATCAGAATTGCTAAACACGATATGTATCGTGCAACTACGCACAATAAAGGAATTTTTAATGGTATAGATGCTGTTATTTTGGCAACCGGAAACGATTTCCGCGCAATTGAAGCTTGCGGTCACGCATATGCAAGTCGCAATGGCAAATACGAAAGCTTATCGAGCTGTGAAGTAAAAGATAATAAATTTATTTTTTCACTGGAAATTCCTCTGGCAGTTGGAACTGTTGGCGGTTTAACAAAATTACATCCGCTTAGCAAACGTTCACTCGAAATGTTGGGCAACCCAAGTGCAAAAGAATTAATGAAAATAATTGCCTGCGTTGGACTTGCACAAAATTTTTCTGCTATTAAAGCTTTAGTTACATCCGGCATTCAGAAAGGGCATATGAAAATGCACCTGACAAATATTCTCAGCCATTTTGGTGCAACGGAAAGTGAAATTCAACTAGCTGCAACTTACTTTTCCGACAAAACGGTTTCTTTCAGCAATGTGAGAGCCTATCTCAACGACCTCAGAGCCGGGAAGTTACTTACAGAAAAAGGATAAAATGCCCGAATAGTTTGTTAACTTCGTAACGATAGTATAACGAGGTTTTCCTGTTCATCCATTTTACCTTATGAAAATAATTTACCAACGTATTTCAGCATTATTATTTGGGGCTTTTATGTTGTTTATTATTTCCTGTAATAAATCAATCTATCCACCTACATCTTCGGTAGCAACTACCTCACAACAAGAAAATAGTTTATCTGCTATTACCGAATTCAATCCTGGTAATTCACCTTCGGGTTTAAGTCAATCTGAAACATTTAATGCGGAAATAGCTGCCGACAGCACACCTACTCCATCAATTGAAAAAAATGTAGTACCGGAAAATTCTAATGAACAAATTCCTATAATTAAATCGCTTAAAGATGCCCCGGTTTATGTAGTTGAAGATGATGAATACCCTTCACAAAGAGATGTAAATGAAGCATTATTTGTTGCTATTTTAGGGCTCCTATTGTTACCAACAGGAATATCTTTAATATTCAGTGCATTGTCTTTGGGAATGAGCAAAAAGCTGCAAAGAAAAATTGAAGCCGATCCCAAATTAGCCATATATTCCAAAAAAACTAAAGTCGCTAAAATACTTTCCATTATTGGCATTGCATTATATGTGGCATTAGTAATTTTAATAATAATTGCAATATTTAGTTTCTTCAACTATCTTGAAAATGATTTTACATTATTTGGTTTATAAGTTTTATGTAAACTGATATGGTGTAATTAACTTTACAAAAGGTTATATCTTTGTGTTATGCAAGAATTTTATGCTCATGGCAAACTCCTGATAAGTGGAGAATATTTAGTGCTGAAAGGTGCAATGGCATTGGCAGTCCCAACCAAGTTTGGCCAAAAAATGCAGATTATTGACGAACCAGGCAGCGAAAATATCATCCATTGGAAAAGTTATGATGTAAATAATAATTGCTGGGCTGATGTAATTTTATCAAAAGATGATTTACTTCCGCTCAGAGGAAGTGTAAAAAATATTGATGAAAAAACACTTGCTACATTACAAAAAATATTGACCACCATACGGCAAAAGCAGCCGAATTTTTTGCGTTCAGCAGGTACAACACAATTAAATAATTATTTAGAATTTGAACGCAACTGGGGCTTAGGAAGTAGTTCTACATTGTTATCTAATATTGCACAACATGCAAAGGTTGATGCTTTCGAATTAAATAAAAGTATTTTTAAAGGAAGTGGTTTTGACATCGCCTGTGCACAATCATCCATGCCCATTTTTTATAAAATTGATGAAGAAGGTATTGTATTCGACTCGGTGCATTTTAATCCTCCGCAGCCTGAACAATTTGTATTTGTACATTTAGGTAATAAACAAGATTCCAAAACTGAAGTAGAAACATTTTTGCAATCAGGCGATATCGTTAAAAAATTCGCTAACGAAATTGAAATCATTTCTGAAATTTCAGAAGCACTTTTGTTTTGTGATGATTTTAATGATTTCATGCAATTACTGGATGAACATGAAGAAGTAATGCAATACGTTTTACAGGAAGAAAAAGTAAAAACCAAAATGTTCAGCGATTTTAATGGCGTTGTAAAGTCGCTCGGAGCCTGGGGTGGGGATTTTGTATTGGCAGCTTCATCAATGGATGCTGCAGCAATTACAGACTATTTCAAAGCAAAAGAACTGCATACAATTATTCCATATGAGCAAATGGTATTGTAAACCCGGAGCCGAAGTAAGCCACTTTCATCCTTCCCACTAATATAAGAGCCTGCGTTGTATCTTTGTGGTATATGAGTACTGCAACCATTACGTGGCAAAGCCCGTCGAACATAGCATTGATTAAATATTGGGGTAAACATGGTAATCAATTACCAAACAATGCCTCTTTATCGCTTACATTAAACCAAGCGGCGACAACCACTTCGCTTTCTTTAAAAAAGAAACCCAAAAAAGCAGCAATCGAAGTAGATTTCACTTTTGAAGGAGAAAAAAATGAAAAATTTGCAGAAAAAATCATTCAATATCTGGAAAGTATCAAAAACGATTTTCCTTATCTGACAACAAACAAACTGGTAATTGAATCTGCCAACAGTTTTCCGCATTCAGCAGGTATTGCAAGTAGCGCTTCTTCAATGAGTGCTTTGGCTTTATGCATTTTATCACAATCGATGATTGCAGATAAAAAAGAATACAAACCTGAAGAGTTTTATCAAAAAGCTTCTTATTACGCACGTCTTGGAAGCGGCAGCGCAGCAAGAAGTGTTTTCCCTGATTTTTCAGTTTGGGGGAAATCATCACATATAAAAGCGGGCAACGATAAATATGCTATTCAATATCCCAATAAATTTAATAGTGACTTTAACGATTTACAGGATAGTATTTTAATTGTAAATGAAAAAGAAAAATCGGTAAGCAGTCGCGCCGGGCATGCATTAATGAACCACCATCCAATGGCTGCACAACGTTATAAAAATGCGGAAAGCAGGATGAAAGATATTTTATCTGCTTTAACCAAAGGTGATTGGGAATTATTTTGTTCAACTGTTGAAACTGAGGCGTTGGAATTACATGCTTTGATGATGACCAGCAATCCATCATTTATTTTAATGAAGTCCGGTACGCTCGAAATAATTGAACGTGTGCGCAGGTTTAGAAATGAAACAAAAATTCCGGTATGTTTTACTTTAGATGCAGGACCTAATGTGCATTTAATTTATCCTTATTTTGAGAAGAAACAAGTACGCAATTTCATTCAGGAAGAGCTGCTTACATACTGTACTAAAAAGAAAATAATTTACGATAGCATGGGTAATGGCCCTCAGTTGCGCATAGATGAATAATCAATCCTTAAACTATCCTTCTAAATTAATGCTGTTTGGCGAATACGCAGTAATTGCGGGAGGAGAAGGACTGGCTATTCCGTATCCAACTTTTTCTGCTCAATGGAAAATTAACACTAGTTCACCAAGTGAATATAAACCACATTTAGAGAATTTTTTGGTGTGGTTAAAAGAACATAATTTCGATTCGATACTTCAGTTATCTGCTTTTGAAAACGATTTACAACAAGGTTTAGACATGGCTTCCAACGTACCTGTTGGTTATGGTGTAGGGAGCTCAGGCGTTGTTGTAGCTGCTATTTACGATAAATATGTTATCCAACGTGAAAACGATATCCAAACATTAAAAAAACTACTTGCTTCCATGGAAAATTATTTTCATGCAACAAGTAGTGGGCTGGATCCACTGGTTTGTTATTTAAATAAAGCTGTACATGTAAAATCAAATGGTATTGATATTACTTCATCTGATTTTCAACCGGAAAAAATTCGTTTAGAATTAATAGACTGTGGTAATGCTCGTTCTACACAACAATTGGTAAATGTTTTTAAAGAAAAAATGTTAGCGCCTTCATTTGCAGCAATAATGCAGGACTATATTCATTTATCCAATACCTGTATAAACGCCTGGTTATCGAATAATGAAGAGCTATTAATTACTCACCTAAAATTATTATCTGCATTACAATTGCAGTATTTCGAATTTGCTATTCCTGAAAAACAAAGGAAAGAATGGAAAAATAAATTAGACAGCAATACTGGATACATGAAACTCTGTGGAGCCGGTGGTGGTGGGTTCCTGATTAATTTTGCTACTGTTTAAACAATAACACTTATTTAATATTCAATCCAACAAATACCGGAAGATGATCTGAGTATCCGCCAATATATTTATTACCGGCGAAAGTTCTATCAGGAGAATCACCATATTTATCGTTATGGTATAACATCCAGTCTTTTTTTACAAATAAAGCAGTTTCAGGACTAACTTCCAATGATTTACCATCCAATAAACCTGATGATACAATTATTTGGTCCAAAGCCTGCCAGTTGCCTTTATAATTGTAAGAACCCTGTCCGGTGGTTTGCAATTTTGTCATTAAATCTACAAGGGTTTCATCTGCATATGTATCAGCTGTTGCCTGGGCATTTAATATTTTTTGAATACTGATATCAAGTGGTGTATCATTAAAGTCGCCCATGATAATAATATTTGGATTATCCAATTTTGCATTTAACGAATCAACCACCCTTTTTAATTTGGTAGCAGCTGCTGCACGTTTTGGTGCACTTACTTCTTCGCCTTCTGAGCGACTCGGCCAATGGTTGACGAAAACAAATAATTGTTCTTTTTTACCATTGATGGATATTTCGCCATTTACCATGAGAATATCTCTGGTAAAATCAAGTTCTTCGCCTGGTAATGTTACTGAAATCGCCTTCGATGATTTAACTTTAAAATCATTTTTATTATATAACAATGCAACATCTATTCCACGTTCGTCTGGTGAATCATAATGCACATAATCATAATTGCCTGGTTTTAGATTATTGGTGTTCACTAAATCTTTAACCACCATTTCATTTTCAACTTCACAAAGTCCAACCAGGGTAGGAAGCATATCGGCGCCAGTTGCAATTACTTTCGATAAATTTTCCAATTTCGCTGCGTATTTGCTCGCATCCCAGAGTCTGTCTGCATTTGGTAGAAATACTTCATCGTCTTTTGCCGGATCGTTGATGGTATCATACAAATTTTCGAGGTTGTAAAACATTACTCCGTATCCTGTAGACGCAACTGAATTATCAGATTGAGCGCTACATGATAAATTAAAAAAGATAAACAAGAGAAATAATGATTGCAACTTCATAAAATAAATTAACAGATTAAAAATAAATTAAATCAATAAACAAACTAGTGCCGCACCTTAAATTCATGTTGAATTATAATTCCAATAACAATTCAGTTACATCTAAGCCAAATAATAATTGTTCCGGTTTTTCTAATTGTTCTTTCACTCGCACCAGAAAACTTACCGATTCTTTCCCATCAATTATACGGTGGTCGTAACTTAATGCTAAATACATCATTGGGCGAATTACAACTTGTCCGTTCAAAGCAATTGGCCGGTCCTGAATTTTATGCATACCTAAAATTGCACTTTGAGGTGCGTTAATTATTGGAGTGCTCATTAACGAACCAAATACACCACCATTAGTAATGGTAAAAGTACCACCTTGCATTTCTTCCAACGATAAGGTGCCATCTCTCCCTTTAACAGCAAGTTCTTTAATTTTGGCTTCTACACCAGCCATGCTCATACTTTCAGCATTACGTAAAACAGGTACTACAAGACCTTTTGGTGTAGAAACGGCAATTGAAATATCACAATAATCGTTATAGATAACTACATCTTCATTAAAATACGCATTCACTGCCGGAAACTGCTGCAATGCATTACAACACGCTTTAACAAAAAAGCTCATAAAGCCCAATCCTACACCATGCTTTTTCTCAAATGCCACTTTATATTTTTCGCGAATAGCCATAATTGCACTCATATCTACTTCATTAAAAGTAGTGAGCATAGCAGTTTCGTTTTTAACACCAACTAAACGTTTGGCAATTGTTTTGCGCAGTTTCGATACTTTTTCTTCGCGCTGATTTCTTGAACCGCGTTTTAAAGCAGCAACAATTTCTTTTCCTCCCACACCTTGTTGCAAAAATTGCAAAACATCATCTTTAGTAATTCGTCCACCTGCACCAGTTCCGGTAATTTTATTAATATCGATATTATTTTCTTTTGCGATATTTTCTGCTAATGGAGTTATTTGTTTTTCAGATGTACCTGAAGAATCGGATGTAACTGCAGGAGTTATTTCTTTTTTAACTTCTTGTTTTTCAACAACAGGAGCTTCAGTTTTTTTAGGCGCGGCTTCAATGGATACTGAAGTATCAAGTGTGGCAATTATATCACCGATTTTCAATTCAGCACCTTCTTCTGCCTTTAAAGTAATTTTTCCCGACTTTTCAGCAGGGAATTCCAGTGTAGCTTTATCGCTTTCAAATTCGCATAACGATTGATCCAGTGCAACTACGTCGCCATCTTTCACCAACCACTTGGATAAAGTTACCTCGTTTATAGATTCGCCTATTGTCGGCACTTTTAATTCGATAATCATAGTACAAAGTTAAACATATAATATTTGTGAATGCAACACGCTGTAAGTCAACCGTGACTTAGTTTGTATTGACAGCAGGCACAAAATAAATTTGAATATTACAATCAGGCAGCGTAAACACCTGACCTTTAGCTGCGATATACCTTGCGTCCCAATCCATTAACTTGCCAATTACCCAATAATTGCCTTCCTGAGGTGCTATTTTTTTAACATCATAAAAAGGGGTGGCTTTGTCCGCCAATTCAGGCTTCAATGCGTATAAACTATTTACCGGTGATAACAAATAGGCCTTCAAAACCGGGTCAATAGTTGCGTTAAAGTCAATTGATTTCGCTTCAATTAAGCCTGCTTTTACATAAATTTTATCCGGATTAGTAGCTGTGTCATTTACTAACTGCACTACCTCCTTCCAGTCGTTGGTGTTTTGTTCCGGTGTAAGTAAAATTGTTAGTTCCTTTTTAAAATCAGTATTCAGCAATTTAGGAATAATGGCATCTGAAAAATATACTTGAGAGAATAAAAGCAACAAACCTAAACTTAGCACTTGCAAATATCGATTTGGAACAGCCGCAACAAAATAAACGGACAATAAAATAATTAAGGGCAAAAACCATGCAATATATCGTGTTATAAATATTTGTAATGTACCTGAGAAAGCAAGTAAAAAAGTAATGCCTATTGGCAATAAGGTAAACATTACAAGCAACACTTGTGGTAATTTATTGGGAGCTATATTTTGTTTTCTAATGCTATTAACAACCCAAGTTAAAACAAACAAGCTTAATGGTAAAAGTAAATAATATTTTAAATGCGGGATGGTTGTAAAAATATCATCAAGCCCAGGTGGTTGAATATAGCTGCCAAACAATTCCTTATTATTATTCACGTACATGAATTGCTCAATTACAGGCAATGTCATTAAAACAGGAACTATTGCAAGCGCGCCTGCCAATAAAAATGCATATTTATTAAATCCATTTTGCTTAAATATTTTAAAACAAATTACAGCAAAAAAACAAATAGCAAAAATGGCAGCAAGATAATGTACCCAGATTAAACATCCTATTAAAAGTCCAAAAACAACAACCTGTTTAACATTATAATTTTGGTGATATGTTTTAATAAAGTAAAACACCATTATTAAAACTAACAAAGTTGCAATTGCATAAGAACGCACTTCTATCGAATAATAAATCATTTTAGCATCCAAAGCAACTAATAAAGCAGCTATTAATGCACTGATATTCGACTGTGTAAGCAATTGAATTATCTTAAATACCAATAATATCATAATCATGCCGGCGATTAAAGATGGCAATCGCAAACCAAATTCATTAAATCCAAACAGTTGAACTGAAATGTATTCTATATAAAAATAAAATGGGCTGACATTATTGAATAAACTTCTTTCCCAAACCTGGTTAATTCCATCACTAACAACCCATGATGTAGCTAATTCGTCGAACCAAAGTGAGTGGTGAACAGGTATCAACCGCAACCACAATCCTGCTAAACAAATAATCAATAGTATGCCATTAACATACCTTGTTTTAGTAATTGAAATATTTTCGGAAATTTGTTTTGACATGGCTTTAAATTTCCTAAAAAATATTATTTGAATGCCTCTACTACGATGTCGTTTTGTTCTTTGGCATGAATTTTTGCAAAGCCTGTTGCAGGTGACGCACTGGATTTTCTGCTCACTTTCTTATTTATCTTAGTTCCTAATAAATTCCAGATATAATACCAAGCACCCATATTACGCGGTTCTTCCTGAACCCACATTAACTCAGCGTGATTATATTTTTTCAATTGTGCGTTTAATTGCGTCATTGGAAATGGATACAATTGTTCCAAACGCAAAATAGCAGTGTCGGTCCGTTCATTTTTTTGCTGATAATCCAACAAATCGAAATATACTTTACCGCTGCATAAAATAACGCGTTTTACTTCCGCTGGCTCAGCATAATCATCGCCAATTAATTCATGAAATTTACCTTCCGATAATTCCTGAATATTTGATTGTACCAATGGATGACGCAATAAACTTTTCGGGCTCATATTAACCAATGGTCTTCTGAAATCGAATGCGAGCTGACGGCGCATCACATGAAAGAAATTTGCTGGTGTTGTAATATTCGTTACAATCATATTACCTTCAGCACATAACTGTAAAAAGCGCTCCAGCCTTGCACTTGAGTGTTCAGGGCCCTGACCTTCATAACCATGTGGAAGTAACATTACTAATCCACTCATCCGCTGCCATTTACTTACACTTGCAGCAATAAACTGGTCAATAATTGTTTGTGCGCCATTATTAAAATCACCAAATTGTGCTTCCCAAATTACAAGGTGGTCGGGTGAAGCTAAACTATATCCGAATTCAAATCCTAAAACACCAAATTCGCTCAGTAATGAATTATAAATCCTGAATTTACCTTGATTTTCTGCAAGATAATTTAAGCGAATATATTCTTCGTTGGTATTTTCTTCACGCAATACAGCATGGCGATGACTAAATGTTCCTCTGCGAACATCCTGACCACTCATGCGTACATCTTTTCCATCCAACAAAATTGAACCATAAGCCATTAATTCAGCTAATGCCCAGTCAACTTTATTTTCAGCAATTAATTTTTTATTAGATTCAAATAACTTTTCAATTTTTTTCAACTTCACAAATCCTTCCGGCACTTTAAACA
>DAORKJ010000004.1:60912-69299 GCA_035439505.1 Chitinophagales bacterium | reverse complement strand
CGCGGATTTTTTTTGTTTTCAATTAACTTGTATAAGGTAGGTTGCGTATACTTAGGATCATCGCCTTCGTTGTGACCGTGTTTGCGATAACAAACCATATCGACAAAAATATCTTTATTAAATTCCTGTCTATATGCTACTGCTAGTTCACTGGCAAACACAACTGCTTCGGCATCATCTCCATTAACATGTATAACAGGCGCTTGAACAGTTGCTGCATAACTTGTGCAATAATTACTGGTTCGGGCATCATCAAAATCAGTAGTAAATCCAATTTGATTATTAATAACAAAATGAATGGTTCCACCCACACGATATCCTTTCAGATTGCTCATTTGCAGCACTTCATACACCACACCTTGCCCGGCAACTGCAGCATCACCATGAATGGTTACCGGTAAAATTTTATCCCAATCTTCTGCATACATTACATCAGTTTTTGCGCGCACAAAACCCTGCATTACCGGATTTACTGCTTCCAAATGGGAAGGATTAGGCGTTAATTTGAGGTGCACCATTTTATCCCCTGAAGTTTGCACCTGAGAAGAATATCCTAAATGATATTTTACATCACCATCTCCCATCGTGGTATCAGGAAGTGTATTGCCTTCAAATTCATTAAAAATTTGTCCGTATGTTTTACCTAAAATATTTGCCAATACATTTAATCGTCCGCGATGTGCCATCCCAAAAACAAATTCCTCAACACCCAAATCTGCACCTAAATTGATAATTGCATCTAAACCCGCGATGGTAGATTCGCCGCCTTCTAAAGAAAAACGTTTTTGACCAATATATTTTTTATCTAAAAATTGTTCAAAAACAACTGTCTCATTTAGTTTTTTGAGAATACGTTTTTTCTTTTCCGGCGAAAACTGAATCAATTTACCAGCGCCTTCAATTTTTGCCTGCATCCATAATTTTTCAGCAGGGTCAATAATATAATCGTATTCAAAACCCAAACTTTGGCAATATGCCGCTTCCAAATGAGCTATTATTTCTTTTAAAGTTGCGTTGGGTTTGCCAATTTCAATACCGGCCCCGAATTTTTTATCTAAATCGGCTTCGGAAAATCCGAGCTGCGACAATTTCAGTTGTGCATTTCGGTCTTTTCTTTCCTTTAGTGGGTTTGTTTTAGCAATAAGGTGCCCTTTTTCGCGATAGGCCAAAATCAGATTGTAAGCCTTAAATTCATCTATAAGCTTATTATCAGTCACTACATTTTCGGAATGCCCGTTGGTAGAAAAATTGGATTGAGCGAAATCAAATCCCTCAAAAAATTTCTTCCATTCTGTATCAATTGCCTGAGGATTGGCCTTGTAGGTATCATAAAGCGACTCAATATAAGCCGGTTCTGCATTTGCGATATAAGAAAACTTGTCCATGCGCTGCTATTCTTTGCCTGTTTAACAAAGTATTTTACACTTTGGTTTGGAAGGGCAAATATCGGGGTTTTTGAGGGGAAAACAGGGAAATAATGGTGAAAATTACTTCCGGCTTAATTATTATGTTCGTTCAACCAGCTCAAGTCTCAAAAGGGTTTGCGAATACCGTAAATCGTTTTAATCCAGTACTTTTGTGTTATGCCATCAACTCTAGCCTATCGCGACAACCAATATCTCCACAAATCGGAAATTCGTATTGGATTAGACGACCTGGGTTTTGAACGCGGGTTTGGTGTTTTTGACTATTGCCGGGTGCGCAACGGAAAAGTTACGTTTTTAAATGACCATCTGGAGCGATTAAATCACTCGCAATCGGTATTACAACTTGCTACACCAGCCGACATTAATATTATTCGTGAAGTTGTTTTGAAATTGCAACAGGCAAATGGATTAAGTGATGCCTATTTTAAAATTATCATCTCGGCAAGGATGGTGAATCAACAATTACAACCCATTATTACTATTTATCAGGACAGCTGGAAACCGTATGCTGATGTGATGTATGAGAAAGGAATATCACTAATTTTAGAAGAATATGACAAGCCATTTTCATCGTTTAAAACTACTTTTTATTTAGGTTCTTTCCGGTTATTACCGCGCATGCATGCTAACGGTAGTGAAGATGTATTATTCTATTTTAATGATGAAGTGAGAGAATGTGCAAGATGTAATTTTTTTATTGTAAAAAACGGACTTATTTATACGCCGAACGAAAATATGTTATTGGGTGTAACGCGAAAACATGTAATTCAATGTGCGAAACAAGATCAAATGGTAATTGAACAATCTATTTCTGTAAAATCACTTTTTGAAGCTGATGAAGTATTTATTACCAGCACTACTAGAAATATAATGCCTGTTGTAAAAATTGAAGATAAATTTATTGGAAACGGGAAACCTGGTGCATTAACCTTATCGCTTATGCATAGGTTTGAAAATTATTGTAAAAATTATGCTGAGTGATATTCAACAAACATTAAAAGATAATGCTGAAGCTGACTTTGCTGAAAAAATGAAGACTGTTGCTCCGGGCGCAAAACGCATATATGGTGTGCGTATGCCGGTGTTGAATGAAATCGCCAAAGTAGCCAAGGAGGGAGGGTTTGAGCTGATTGAACAATTGTGGGAAGCAGGTGCCTATGAAGAAAGAATGTTAGCTGCAAAAACCTTGCATAAAGTTGCTAAAAAAGACCCTGAAAAGGCGATAGCATTGGTGAAAAAATATTCCAGTGAAATTGACAATTGGGCATTGTGTGATACGCTTGGAATGCAAAGTTTAAAAGCAATTAATAAAATTCGCGGCAAAGCAATTTTTGCACTTGCCAATGAATTATCTACTTCACCAATAATGTGGCAACGCAGATTGTCGATGGTATTATTGGAAGATTTTTGCAAACATCCTGTTTATCATACCACCATTCAGGAAATGGTAAACAGGCATAAAGGTGATAAAGAATATTACATTAAAAAGGCAGTTATTTGGCTCGAAGCAAGTTTAAAAAAACACCAATAATTGAACTATTTCCATTTTGATAACATTAACACACTAAATTAACAACATGAATTGGATTGAATTAAGTACGGAACAGGAACTACTTAAACTTACAGAAAAATCTTTTACGCAGCCACAAGCCATATATAAGCATAGTACAACCTGTGGAACAAGTTTTCACGTTAAAATGATGCTTGAAGACGAGGTTACTCCGGATAATATTGATTTTCACTATCTAGACTTACTGGCTAACAGACCATTATCCAATAAAATTGCTACTCAATTTAATGTGCATCATGAATCGCCACAAATTTTGATTATTAAGGACGGAAAATGTGTTTATCACACCTCGCATTTGGCAATCAGGATGGAAAAAATTAGTCAGTTTGCCAAGCCGGAACTGAGCCTCTAGGTCCGATTTCTTTAAACATTTGTTAAAATCTCCCGGTTAACGAATAGTTTTCTATTTTAGCCGAACCAAATCAGGCATATTTGGTTAAAGACACATGGCTACTAGTCAACAAATCAATACCGCACTTTTGCTTTTTACGCGCTCTCAACAGGAAGAGGCACGTGTAAAAGACTTTTCGTCGGTGCATAGCCTGCGTTCAAACAGTCTGATTGCAGGACATTTGATTAGCCACGCCGAAAAAACCGCCAGAAGTACCGGATTACCCTGTTTTGTAATCAATTCTGCTCACCAGCACGGCAACACCTTTGGCGAAAAATTGAGTGATGCCTACCAACAAATATTTAAGCTGGGTTTTGAAAACGTAATTGCCATCGGAAACGATTGCCCTTCGCTTTCTGCACAGGATTTGCGAACTGCTGCTTTCCAGCTAACTTCAAAACAGGCCGTTTTAGGACCCGCAAGCGACGGTGGGTTATACCTTATAGGTTTAAATAAAAGTGCATTCCACGCCTTATCTTTTTCCGCTTTACCGTGGGAAACAGCTATTGTGCAGGATATGATGCAGGTATATTTATCTGATCAGGCCATTACTTTTATTTTATCTGATGTAAAAGAGGATATTGATTTTGGCAAACAGCTCAGTTCAGTTTTGGCTGCTAACCAAATTAGTTTTCGATTACGCAATGCCGTACGCAGTATAATTGCATCAATTGTTCAGCAATTGAGCAAACAATTCCAACATCCAATTACGATAAATCATCGTATATACACTTCATTGCGGGCGCCGCCGGTTTATTAATCGTATTTACTCATTTTTATTTACATGTCACCTGCAACAGCAAGTGGTGTGTTATTTTACATTTACTAATTTATCATTAAGCAAACATAAAACAATGGAAAGAACTACCTATTACGACCCGAAAGACCTTAAAAAATTTGGTGATATCTCTAAATGGGATGCTGAATTAGGAAAAGCATTTTTTGATTATTATGGAAAAGTTTTTGCAGAAGGCGCATTAACTGAACGTGAAAAAAGTTTAATAGCCCTGGCTGTTGCTCATGCTATTCAATGTCCATATTGCATTGATGCATACACACAAGACACAATGGCTAAAGGATGTGATGAGGAACAAATGATGGAAGCTATACATGTTGCAGCTGCAATTCGCGGTGGAGCATCATTAGTGCATGGGACACAAATGATGAATAAATTCAAAGACCTAACCATGTAACGTTAGTTAAATTTTCAGGCATATTTTTTTAATTATTCGAAACAAATGAGTTCAAAAAAATCATTACACGCTTTACATCACAAATTAGCTGATAACGATTATCAGTTAAAAGTGCTCGAAACACATGAAATTTCTACGGTAGATTTTGAGCGCTTTGATGACAAGTTGAAAAGCATCGGATTGTTTCCACTTAAACCAACCAATACCGAAATTTTTCAGGTAAATGTTGGTTATATGTGTAATCAAACCTGTGCACATTGTCACGTTGATGCAGGTCCCGACAGAAAAGAAATTATGACCAGGGAAACAATGCAACAATGTCTGGATGCATTGGCAAAAACAAGCATTCCAACTGTAGATTTGACTGGTGGTGCGCCGGAAATGAATCCTGACTTCAGATGGTTTGTTGAAGAAATTACCAAGTTGGGCAGAAAAACAATGGTGAGATGTAATTTGACCATCATTATGGCAAATAAAAAATACCATGACCTGCCACAATTTTTTGCCGACCATAAAATAGAAGTTGTTTCTTCTTTGCCTTTTTATAATAAATCGCGCACCGATGCTCAACGTGGTGATGGTGTTTTTGAAGATAGTATCAAAGCACTTCAAATGTTAAATGAAGTTGGGTATGGTAAACCCGGAAGTGGTTTAATCTTAAACCTGGTTTACAATCCGAGTGGAGCATTTTTACCCGGCAGTCAGGCTTCACTTGAAGCGCAGTTTAAAAAAGAACTGAAAAGATTATATCAAATCGATTTCAATAGTTTATTCTGTATTACCAATATGCCTATTTCCCGCTTCTTGGAATATTTAATTGACAGCGGTAATTATGAGGAATACATGCAAAAATTAATTGAGGCATTTAATCCTATAGCAGCACAAAATGTAATGTGTCGCAATACTGTTTCTATTGGCTGGGATGGCAATATTTATGATTGCGATTTTAATCAGATGCTTGGATTAAAAGTGAATCACGGTGCTCCGAATCATATCAGCAACTGGGATTTAGAATTATTAAATAATCGCGAAATTGTGCTCAACCAGCACTGCTTCGGCTGCACAGCAGGCAGTGGCAGCAGTTGTGGTGGTTCAGTTGCGTAATAAAATAAACAACCACTCATGCAACATAAACCGGCATTAATTATCATGTTAAAAAACCCTGTATTGGGTAAAGTAAAAACGCGTTTGGCAGCAGACATTGGTGACGAACGTGCATTAAAAATTTATCAGGAACTATTACAACATACGCTTGCTGTATCTAAAAATATCCAGGCCGATAAATTTATTTTTTATAGCGATGTAGTTGAACGCTCCGATATGTTTGATAACAGTGCTTATAAAAAATATGTGCAGTGCAGTGGCGATTTAGGTGTGCGCATGGATTATGCATTTTCTATTCCCTTTAAAAATGAATATCACCATGTTGTTATGATTGGTGCAGATTGTTATGACATCACGCAACAACATATTGAACAAGCTTTTGAAGCGTTAGCCAATACCAATGATTTTGTAATTGGACCCGCTAATGATGGTGGTTATTATTTAATAGGTATGAAGAAATGGAACCGTTGGGTGTTGGAAAATAAAAACTGGAGTACTGCTACTTTATATGATGAAACAAAAAGTGACATCTTAAACAGAAATGGGAAATTGTTTGAACTGCCAACACTTTCAGATATTGACACAATAGCAGATATTCAATCACACTTACAATTGCAAAATTTATGACAGAAATTATTATCATATTGGCAGCCTGTTTTCTGGCATTTTCAAATGGGGCAAACGATAATTTTAAAGGTGTTTCGACATTATTCGGAAGTGGCACAACCAATTTTAAATCTGCGCTAAACTGGGGAACAATAACAACCTTGGCAGGATGCATTTTTGCCGTTTTTATTGCTCAGGGATTAATGAAAAATTTCTCCGGAAAAGGATTAATACCCGATGAAGCATTAAAAGACCCTTCGCTAGCAATTGCCGTTGCACTTGGTGCTGCGAGTACAGTTTTTCTGGCAACCAAAATTGGTATTCCAATTTCAACCACACATGCAATTGTTGGCGCATTAGTTGGCGCCGGATTTGTTTCCGTTGGCAATGCATTAAATTTTAATCAACTTGGTGAAGTATTTTTAAAACCACTTTTATTAAGTCCTTTTATTGCTTGTGCTTCTGCAATTATATTATATATCATTTTCAGACAAATAAGGTTGCTTTTGAAAATCGACAAACAAACACATCTCGTGGTTGATGCTCCTAAAACAGACTCAAATAATATAATGCCGCCGGGAATTTCATTGAGCAATAATTACCGCGAAAGTTATAATGGCAAAATTGTTGGCTTTAGTGCACAAAAAATATTAGACGGATTACATTATATCAGCGCAGGTGCTGTTGGTTTTGCAAGAGGTATGAACGATGCACCAAAAATTGCCGGCTTATTATTGCTGGTTAATTTTTTATCCGTTCCGTGGATGCTTATTATGATTGCTGTAATCATGGCTGTTGGCGGTTTGTTGAATTCGAAAAAAGTTGCACAAACCATGAGTAAAAAAATCACCTATATGAATCCGGGGCAGGGATTTACTTCCAACTTAATTACCGCGATATTGGTGTGGACAGCCAGTGCAAGTGGATTGCCTGTATCCACCACGCATGTTTCAGTAGGTGGGATTTTTGGTATTGGTGTCGTAAACAAAAAAGCAGATTATAAAATGATTGGAAAAATTGCAGGATCTTGGGTATTAACATTACCTATAGCTGCGATATTATCAGGAATTATATTTTTCATTACTTCAAACATTATTTAAAACAATAAAGCATATGTCAACTACTTATTTAGAAACTACAAGAAACGTTTACAAAGAAGCAGCAGAAAATCCGCAAAAAGGTTTATGTTGCACCACAACACCTGTATGGCAATTACCGGGATTAGTAATTCCACAAAAAATGTTGGAAATGAATTACGGCTGTGGCTCTACAGTAAATCCCCGTGATTTAGTAAATAATCCTAATATTTTATATGTTGGTGTTGGTGGCGGAATGGAATTATTACAATTCGCCTATTTTTCACGTAAAAAAGGTGGTGTAATTGGCGTTGATGTTGTAGATGAAATGCTTCAGGCTTGTGAAGAAAATTTAATTGAAGCCGAAAAACTCAATCCTTGGTTCAAACGTGAATTTATTGATTTAAGAAAAGGTGATGCATTTAATTTACCGGTTGAAGACAATAGTATTGATATTGCCGCTCAAAATTGTTTGTTTAATATATTTCGCGATGAAGACCTGAAAACAGCATTAACTGAAATGTATCGCACCTTAAAAAAACATGGTCGTTTAGTAATGAGCGACCCTACCTGCGAACAAACCATTCCGGAAAATTTACGCGACGACGAAAAACTCAGAGCCTTGTGTTTAAGTGGCTCCTTACCATTACAAGAATACATAAACCGCATTACCGATATCGGTTTTGGCACCATTGAAGTTCGTGCACGTCGCCCATATCGAATCTTAGACCCGGTTAACTACGATACACCTGAATTAATATTTATTGAAAGCGCTGAAGTATGCGCAATTAAAGACCCGATGCCTGCCGACGGCCCATGCGTTTTTACCGGAAAAACGGCTATTTATTATGGTAATGAAGAATACTTCGATGACCATAAAGGACATGTTTTAATGCCCAATCAACCACTTGCGGTTTGCGATAAAACCGGAGGTAATCTGGCTAAATTAGGTCGCAACGACATCTTCATTTCCAACTCCAGCTGGTTTTATGATGGTGGTGGCTGTTGCTAATTTATTTA
>DAORKJ010000004.1:8312-60812 GCA_035439505.1 Chitinophagales bacterium | reverse complement strand
GTTCAGCAAACAAATAATATATCTAACATAGATACCGAACGCGTTGCCGAAAGTTTACAATCACAAATTGTGGCACTCGACTCCATGATTGTCCATTTCCAAGACCCTAATGCTCCATCACAGTCTGTTGAACAAATTATTAACGACAACCTGCGCAACTGGATTAATGTAACTTCCATCACGCATATTTTCAATAACATAATGGGTGGCCTTGGCAATATACTGGTGGCACTGTTTTCAATAACATTTATATCCTTTTTCTTTTTGCGCGATGATAAATTATTTTACAATATCGTAATGGTGTTAACACCAACAAAATTTGAAACTAATGCCAGGCGAATCATGCACTCCAGCAAAAAATACCTGACGCGTTACTTTGTAGGATTAATTATCCAATCCGTTGTTGTTTTTATTTTAATTGCAGTAGGACTTTTATTTTTAGGATTTGGTGCAAACAGCTGGTTAATTGCCTTATTTGCCGGTATTATCAATATTATCCCATACATAGGGCCAATAATTGGTATGCTGTTCGGTATGCTAATTGGTATTACAACTAATTTAAGTGTTGACCCTAATTTCGACATCACACCAATGCTTATCCAATTATTTATTTTATTTCAGGGTGTTCAATTAATAGACAATTTTGTATCACAGCCCATCATATACTCCAATTCGATAAAAGCGCATCCGCTGGAAGTGTTTTTTGTAGTATTAGTATTTGGTAACCTGGCTGGTGTTCCGGGAATGATAGCTGCAATGCCTGTTTACGCCTTTTTCCGCATTATAGCCAAAGAGTTTTTTAGTGAGGCTAAAATTGTACGAAAAATGACACAAGGCTTGGAATAGTGACAGGCAAATCTGATGTTTTATGCGTTACGATTCAGTAAATCGCTGATAATCAAGCTTTGATTACCAAATCAGTTATGTATTTGTGTCAAACACTTATTGTATTTTTTTGATTTATTGCCATTTTTTTTGCAGTTTTGAATTCCTTTCGTGGCAGCATGCACTTCGTATTTAACCCTAAATTTTTATGCTATGAAAAAAATGTTTACCACCTTATCCCTGGCAATAGTATACATGTGCCTTTCTATGAGCATGTTTGCCCAAAACACATCACTACGTCCAGTTGCAAAAATGGTTGCCGACAGCAAAAGTTCTGGCATCTCCTTTAAGCAAGCGGCTCCATTTAATGTGCAAATAAATCCCGCACATAAAAGCACAACTTCAACTTTTGCAAAAGACATCACTTTTGTAAAAATGAATTCAACACTAGTAAAAGATATTTTTACCAAAAGAAATGCCGCACTTGAAATTACTTTACCTTATAAAGAAAGTGAAATTATTGTAGACCTTGTTCAGGTAAATTTATTTGCTGATGGATTTCAGGTTGAAACTAATACAAGTAATGGACAACCTGTTGACTATACGCCTGGTGTATATTATCAAGGCACCATTAAAGATGACCCAAATTCAATTGTGGCCATCAGCTTTTTTGAAGATGAAATAATAGGTTTAATTGCTTCAGCTGATAAAGGCAATATCAATATTGGTCGTTATGGTGATGGCAGCAAAGAAGATTATTTAATTTATTCTGATTGGGACATTTTAGTAACTCCCGATAATGCAGGCTGTGCTACTGTAGATGACCCTGAATATTTAGATGAATTTCAGGAAATAATGCAAATAGAAGGCGAGTCGAGAATTACCTCTTGTCCTAAAATTTATTTTGAAGGTGACTATCAATTATATCAAAATAAAGGAAGTGTAACTGCAGCAGCAAATTACATTACCGGTATTTATAATAATTCAGCTATTATTTACACTAACGAAAGTGTACCAACACAAATTTCAACCATTTTTGTTTGGACAAGTCCAGATGGCTATTCAACAGCATCTTCTTACGACGCGTTGGTTTCCTTTATGAGTTATCGCACATCTTTTACAGGTGATATTGCTCATTTAGTTACTTTAGACCCGGGTGGTTTAGGTGGAATTGCAGCAACAATTAATGGATTATGTAATCCCTATAAATATTGTTACAGCGGTATTGACCCAACGTATAATGCATTCCCAACTTATAGCTGGACTGTTATGGTGGTAACACATGAAATGGGACACTTATTTGGCAGTTATCATACACATAATTGTGGTGCATGGGCCGGTGGTGCAATTGATAATTGTTATACAACTGAAGGCGGTTGCCCCGCTGGTCCGGCACCAGTTGGCGGCGGCACTATAATGAGTTATTGCCATCTTACCGGTTACGGTATCAATTTAGCAAATGGATTTGGTGTTCAACCGGGTAATGCTATTAGAAATACTATTTCAGCCGCAGGTTGTATTACTTCATGTGGTGGTGTAGCAACTTATTGCGCATCATCCGGATTATCAACCGCAGATGAATGGATTCAAACAATTACCGTTGCAGGAACAACAAAAACTTCAGGTAATAATAGTGGGTATGCAGATTTCACTGCCACTACCGTTAATTTAACACCAGGCGGAACAGCAGCTTATAGCTTAACTCCTGGTTATACCGGAACTGTGTATCCTGAATATTTTTCTATTTGGATAGATTACAATAAAGATTATGATTTTAATGATGCAGGTGAAAACGTTTACAATTCTGCAGCAGTTACAAGTACTGTTACAGGAAGTTTTTCTGTTGCAGCAGGTATGACTGGAACTACCAGAATGCGTATTAGTATGAAATACAATGCGTCTCCAACTTCATGCGAAACATTTGATTACGGTGAAGTAGAAGATTATACTGTATCATTTACACCGGTAGTTACTTATTGCAGCAGTGCAGGTACCAGTGCAGCATCACGCCATATCGATTATGTTAAATTTAATACCATTAACCGCACATCAGGAAGTGATGGTGGTTATTACAATGGTGTTGCAACTACCACCAGTATAATTAAAGGAACAGCTTACACTTTAACTTATAGTGCAGGATTTTCCGGAACAATTTATCAAATGTATTGGAGAGGTTGGATCGACTACAATCGCGATGGTGATTTTAGTGATGCAGGTGAACAGGTTTTCCAGAAGAAAGCAACAACATCAGCCAATTTAACTAAGAGTATTGTTGTACCTGCTACTGCAAGCACAGGAACAGCTCGCATGCGCATCAGTGCCAAATACGGAGGTTACCCAACTGCCTGCGAAACATTTACCAATGGTGAAGTAGAAGATTATACTGTAAATATTTTACCGGCATTACCATCCGGTGAAACAAAACCTTTTAGTTTATCTATTTTCCCAAATCCGGGTTCAGGTGTATTTAATATCGAATTTTTAAATGCTGTTACCGGTGGTGTAACATTAGAAGTATTTGATATTACCGGAAATGTAATTAGCAATGAAATTATTGCAAGTGAAAATGGCATGATAGTATTAGATATTACTAATGCTGCCAGTGGAATGTATTTTGTAAAAATGACACAAACAAATGGCACAACAGAAGTAAAACAGATTATTAAACAATAATTAATATTAAATTTTTTAAAGAGGCTATCTAATTCAGATAGCCTCTTTTTTTATTCTTAGAAAATAATTATATTAATCGATCGAATCATTTTGCTAAACTTAAAAGCAGTTTTTTGCGTATATTTATCCATAACAACCCATATATGCGACCGATTTTATTGATTTGTATTATTGCGTTATCAACCAGCTGCACCCTACCCTCCTGCAGAACAATTTCCGGCTTGGAAACCGATTCGCAACCATTTACCCATGAACAATGGACTAACCTTTTGCAAAAACATGTAAGTGCCGATGGCTGGGTTAATTATGAAGGATTTATCAAGGACAGCACACAACTCAACAATTACCTTCAACAAATCGAGTCAAATTATCCCAACGAAAAAAATTGGAGCAGGGAACAAATATTAGCCTATTGGATAAACGCATATAATGCCTACACCGTGCAAATTGTTATACGCAATTATCCTGTTGCCAGCATTAAAGATATTAAACCCGGTGTCGCGTTTCTTAACTCTGTTTGGGATATTAAATTTATTACCATTGAAGGTGAACAACTCGACCTCAATAATATTGAACACAATATTTTACGCAAAATGAACGAACCCCGAATTCATTTTGCTGTAAACTGCGCCAGTTATTCATGCCCAAAACTTCTCAATACAGCTTACGAAGCCGCTACAATTGACAATCAGCTCAATCAACAAGCAATTGATTTCATTAACGACCCAAAACGCAACCTGATAACCCCGGAAGAAGCAACTGTAAGTAGCATTTTCAACTGGTTCACCGGCGACTTCACTAATAATGGCTCATTGAAAGACTTCCTGAACAAATACAGTAATGTGCCAATAGCCGAAAACACCTCCATAAATTTTATGGAATATAATTGGAATTTGAATAAGCAATAATTTATTTTCTTAGTCAGCGAAAAATTGCACAAAACAATTGGGTAATTTTAAACTAACGCAAATACAATTAACGTTTTTTATGAAATAAGTCGGAACTATTCATATTTTGTTCTTATTTTCATAGTTCATTCGTTTTACTTTCGCAGCCACTATCTATGCATATTGTAATTATTGGAAATGGAATTACCGGAATAACCGCAGCACGGACAATCCGCAAACATTCGGATCATGAAATAACTGTTGTATCCGGAGAAACAGATTATTTTTTTAGCAGAACTGCTCTCATGTATATTTACATGGGGCATATGCAGTTTAAAGACACACAACCATATGAGCCCTGGTTTTGGACAAAAAACCGCATAAATCTCAAACGTGGTTGGGTTAAAACGATAGATACGCAAACAAAGCAGCTGTTATTCAGCAACGATGACCGTCTGCCTTACGATAAATTGCTGATTGCCTCAGGTGCAAAACCCAACAAATTTGGCTGGCCAGGTCAGGATTTAGTTGGCGCACAAGGATTGTATAGTTATCAGGACCTTGAAGAACTGGAAAAAAATACAGCTAATGGAATTAACAGAGCGGTTATTGTTGGAGGAGGTTTAATTGGAATGGAAATGGCAGAAATGTTGCATTCCCGCCATTATCCGGTTACACTTTTAGTGCGGGAAAGCAGTTATTGGAATAATATTTTACCTGAGCAGGAATCGCAGCTAATTACGCGACATATTCGTGAACACGGATTTGACCTCAGGTTAAATGAAACGCTAAAAGAAATAAAAGGTGATGCCAACGGCAAAGTGACTTCTGTAATTACAGGTAGTGGTGAAGAAATAGCCTGCCAGGTAGTGGGACTTACAGCTGGTGTTTCGCCCAATATTGCCTTTTTACAAGGTACCGAAATTAAAACTGATAAAGGTGTGGTGATCAACCAACACATGCACACCAATATTGAAGACATTTATGCCGCCGGCGACTGTGCTCAATTTCAGCATGCCCTTCCCGACAGACGTGTAATTGAACAAGTATGGTATACCGGTAAATTGCAGGGAGAAACTGCTGCTTATAATATGATAGGTTACAACAAAGTTTATGAACCGGGTTTTTGGTTTAATAGTGCAAAGTTTTTAGACATTGAATACCAAACTTATGGTACCGTATTAAATACTTTGCGTGAAGGGGAAACAGAATTTTATTGGGAAAGTGATGACCATCAAAAATGTGTACATATTGTGTATCGTGAAAGCGATCATCTATTTATTGGCATCAATGTTTTTGGTATCAGAATGCGACACGAAATATTTAATCGCTGGTTGTTAGAAAAACAAAAAGTTGAACATATTATGTCGCATTTAAGTGCTGCCAATTTCGACCCGGAATTTTTCCAACTTTTCGAACAACAAATAGTTGATGCATGGAACAAACAACATCCGGCAAATACTATTCAATTAAAATCAAAATCATTGTTAACAAAACTTATTTTCGGCAATTAACGCTGAAGTTTTTTATACTAATTCATCGTTAATAAAAACTTACTACAATGTCACAGGCAAATAATAGTTTATCACTATCCAATCCGCATCCAGCCAATTTTAACACCAAACAAAAAACCGGTCTGGCTATTACAGGACTGGGTTTGCTGGCGTTTTTTATGGCGTGGGCAGGAGCAGCCAATCATCAGCCGCTTATATTTTTAATAATCACCCTCTTATGTTTTTTTGGTGGGGGGATTTTGTATACAATTGGCTCGTACGGACATCTCCCGAAGGGAATAAAAAACAACCGAACCATGTTTACCTCTATTTCATCACGAGGAGCATTAGCATGGATTAGTGGTGTGGTAATTACCGGATTTTACATCATGTTGTATTGGCGTGATTACTGGACAGAATTATTTGGTGCTGATTTATTTGTCGGATTAGTAAATTTATTTAATCCATTGAGTTTATTGTTGCGTAATACAAAAGCAGATCAATGGTTTGTTTATGGAACATTATATACCATTGCTGTATTAGTTATGGGATTTAAATTTATTTATAAATATCGCCATAATCGTTATCAGCAAATACGTACCACTTCTGTTATGTTTTTTCAATTGGGTTTTGCCTGGTTGTTGCCTGGAATTATGAAAGCATTGTATAATTACGAGCCTTATTTAACTTATTTCTGGCCATTAGATTATGATGCTATTTTCCCTACTACTTTAAGTTATTTCCAAACACAGGGTGCATTTGGAATGTTTTTCATTTTCTGGGGTTTGGTGATGGCATTTGTGGCAACACCTTTACTTACCTACTTTTTTGGTAAAAGATGGTATTGCAGCTGGGTATGTGGATGTGGTGGCTTAGCCGAAACAGCAGGCGACCCGTTTCGTCACCTCAGCGACAAATCCATGAAAGCCTGGAAAATTGAAAGATGGATGATTCATAGCGTTTTGGCAGCCATAATTTTGATAACCGTATTATTATTGGTTGATAATAGTTTCAAAAATAATTTATTAGGCGGTGCTGCTAAAGATATTGCCAAGGGCTATAGTTTCGTAATTGGTATGGTGTTTAGCGGGGTAGTCGGGGTTGGATTTTACCCAATTATGGGCAGCAGAGTATGGTGCCGTTTCGGATGCCCGATGGCCGCTTACATGGGGCTAATTCAGCGATTTAAATCGCGTTTTAGAATTACTACAAACGGCGCCCAGTGTATATCCTGTGGCAATTGCTCCACCTATTGTGAAATGGGTATCGATGTGCGTGCATATGCCCAAAAGGGCCAAAATATAGTGCGTGCCAGCTGTGTTGGTTGTGGCGTTTGTTCTGCCGTTTGCCCTCGCGGGGTACTCAAACTCGAAAACGGTCCGGACAACACAAAACGCACCGAAATTTTGTTTACTTCTGAAGATTTGAAAATTCTCTCTTAACATTATTTAAATATCATTTACAATTGACGTAATTTTGTGCACTTTTTCAGGGGTGGCAGCTCAAAGTTTAACATGCAGAAAATCAGCGTAATCATACCGGTTTTTAACGAAAGCGGTTCGATTGGACATGTTTTAAAAGACATACCTGCTGATTTGGTAACAGAAGTAATAGTGGTGAACAATGGTTCTACCGATAATACTGCTGAAATTGCCAAAACAATGGGTGCCACTGTGTTGTTGGAACAGAGAAAAGGTTATGGGTCAGCTTGTTTAAAGGGAATAAATTACCTGAAACAAAAGCCCTTAGCTGAGCAACCTGAAATTGTAGTGTTCATTGACGGTGATTATTCCGACTATCCGGAGCAAATGCGAGAGCTTGTTCAACCAGTTATCAACGGTGATGCCGTTATGGTTATTGGCAGCAGAGCAAGGGGAAAACGCATTAAAGGATCTATGGCACCACAACAAATTTTTGGTAACTGGTTGGCAACAACCCTTATCAAACTCTTGTTTGGCGCACGTTTCAGCGATTTGGGGCCGTTCAGAGCCATAACCTGGGCAACCCTGCTCGACCTGAATATGCAAGATACCAATTACGGATGGACGGTTGAAATGCAGATTAAAGTGGCAAAAAAGAAATTACGATTTACAGAAATTGCCGTAGATTACAGACCGAGAATAGGCGTTTCAAAAATCACAGGCACCGTTAAAGGCACAATTATGGCTGGTTATAAAATTATAACTACCATTTTTAAATATTATTGAACCTAACCGATTGACATGTCAATCACTATAATAGTAATTTATACCATAGCCATTACCCTGCTGTTCTTTTACTGCATAATGCAGTTAAGTCTGGCCATCCATTACATCAAGTTCAAGAGAAACCTGAAAAAGGAAGAAACAATTTTTACTATTCCTGAATCAGAGTATCCCTATGTTACCGTGCAATTGCCGGTGTTCAACGAATTGTATGTTGTGGAACGTTTAATCGATGCTATTGCTGCATTCGATTACCCTGCTGACAAATTAGAAATCCAGTTACTCGACGATTCAACAGACGAAAGTTTTGAAATTGCGCGTAAAAAAGTGGATTATTATCACCAGCGTGGTATAGATATTAAACAAATTCGTCGCCCTGAACGTAAAGGTTTCAAAGCCGGTGCCCTCGAATATGGTTTAAGAGAAGCAAAAGGCGAGTATGTAGCTATTTTTGATGCAGACTTCGTACCTTTTCCTGATTTTCTTAAAAAAACTATCCCTCACTTTTTATTGGACGACAAAATTGGCGTTGTTCAGGCAAAATGGGATCACCTCAATAAAGATTATAGCATCCTGACCAAAATGCAGGCTTTTGCACTCGATATGCATTTTACTATTGAGCAACAAGGTCGTAATGCAGCCGGTTACTTTATCAATTTTAACGGCACTGCAGGTGTTTGGCGTAAAGCCACCATTGAAGATGCAGGTGGCTGGAAGGCTGATACTTTAACTGAAGACCTTGACCTCAGTTATCGTGCACAATTAAAAGGATGGAAATTTAAGTACGTTGAAAACGTAGTTGCTCCGGCTGAATTACCAACCGATATGAATGCGTTAAAATCGCAGCAATTCCGTTGGAATAAAGGTGGAGCCGAAACAGCTAAAAAAATTGGCCTCCGTGTTATTAATGCCGAATTACCACTGCGTATTAAATTACATGCCGTTGCGCACTTGTTTAATACCACTAACTATATTTTTATTTTAATAACAGCCATATTAAGTGTACCGCTGTTGTTTATTAAAAATCAGGTGATAGATTTTAACTATTTCAAATACGCCAGTATTTTTTTAATGGGTTCTATTGCCATTGCTTACGCTTATTATATTTCCACTTTACAACGCGAAAAAACAATGCGTAAAACCTTAAGCGTGTATATTACCCGTTTCCCAATATTTTTAGCCATTACCATGGGTATGAGCTTACACAATGCCTGGGCAGTTTTTCGTGGCTGGTTAGGTCAGCAAACTGCATTTGTGCGCACACCTAAGTTTAATATTGTGAATGGAAAAGATATCTGGAAAAATAAAAAATACACCGCATCTAAAATAAGTCCTATTGTTTACCTCGAAGGATTATTCAGTCTCTATTTCCTTTCCGGAATCATTATGGGATTTTATTATGAGGATTACGGTTTATTACCTTTCCACATGCTGGCTTTCTCAGGTTTCGCATTAATTTTCTATTTTTCGCTGAAACATTCAAAGCTCAACTCATAAAAAATGAACAAAACAACAATCACCGGAAACTGGAGATTTGTTGTTTATGTGTTGTTTGCCGCTTTGTTTTTGCTGATTAATTACAGCACTCAACGAACCGATTTCATTCAACTCATTAGCCTGTATTGCTGTGCATTTGGTTTATATGTAATCATATATAAATACTGGAATACCGATGATTTGGTCAATGAAGGCAAATGGTTGGGAATAGCATTACGTTTTTCCATTTTGTTCAGCATGCCCAATTTAACCGATGATTTTTATCGGTTTATATGGGATGGCCATCTCACCATCAATCACATCAATCCTTATGCCTATACACCTGACATGGTGAAAGCACAAAATTTTTTAGGGGCAGATAATATGGTACTCAATGATAGTTTGTATCAAAGCCTGAATTCAAAACCCTATTTTACCATCTACCCACCTATCAGTCAATTCCTGTTTTCAGTATCAGCGCATTTATCCGGAGGGCACCTGGTGCTTAATCAAATCATTCTGAAATTATTTATCTTTTTATTTGAACTTGGCAGTGTATTGTTAATACCTAAAATTTTAAACCAATTACGATTAAGCGCACATTTACAATTATTGTATACATTAAATCCTTTAGTTATTCTGGAACTTACCGGTAATTTACATTTCGAAGCCGTAATGATTTTCTTTTTATTACTGGCTATTTATTTTATCAATAAACAACAACTTACCTTTTCAGCCATCGCTTTTGGGTTTGCAATTGGGGCGAAGTTATGGCCGATTATGCTCATGCCTTTGCTGTTTAAAAAGCTGGGATTCAAACAAACCATCATCTATAGCACCATAAGTGGTTTGGTGAGTTTTATTGTTTTATTTCCCATGATCCAACAATATGCGAATATTTTTTCCAGTTTAAATCTATATTTCCAGCAATTTGAATTTAATGGTTCGGTGTATTATTTATTGCGATGGATTATTAACAAAGATGAAAATTTTGAAACCTTTGAATTAATGCGCAGGTTATTGCCTCTATTTACTGTTATATCAATTAGTTTGCTGAGTTATTTTTATGCTAAAAATAAATTTATCAGTGCTCTTCAAATTGCATTTTCTATTTATTGTTTGTTTGCCACTACTATGCATCCGTGGTATATTACACCACTAATTATGTTGAGTGTTTTTTCGGGTTACCGATATGCTATAGTGTGGTCGCTGCTTATTTATTTTACTTACATTACTTATATAGATAGTACTTATCCGGAGAATTATTTTGTGGTGGTGATGGAGTATTTAGTTGTAATTGGGGTTTGTTTGTTTGAGGTTTTTATTTTGCCGGGAAGGCGGGGAGAAAGGAAGTTTCGGGAAGAGGTTTAATGATGATGTATTGAGCAGGATACGAAGCTATTTAGCACTTCGTCGTTTTCAATAAATAGATAGCTGCTTGAAAGTGGAAAATATATGGCCAATTGGTTTGGTTGAATATTTTCTTCAATTAACTTATTAATTATTACCACTGCTCTATTAAATTTTAAATCAACATTAGAAGCTTCTATTCCGCGTTGCGAAGCATGACCTGTAACATAAGCGAGTGTTCCATTTTGATTTTTTAGAAAATCAGCAATAAATTTAATGGGAACCAAATTATACTGACTTTGAATTATTTCAGATGTATTAAATTGAAAAAAAACATAAGGCAACATTACATTGTCTGTTTCATAAGTTCTATGATTTACATGCTTAGTTGAATTATTATCCGCATAAGAATTACTCAAAAAGTGGTTATTCAAACAAGGCTCCGCATCTTCAAAATCCAACATTCCATCTCCATCACTATCAACAGCCACACCATTGGAATCAACTGGTGCAAGTGCCGGTGTATTTAATTGTAAGTCGAAAACATTGTAAACCCCATCAGAATCATCGTCGTTAAAATAGGTTTCGGGTTTAAATTGGGTGATTTCGCAACTGCTGCAATAGGGAGTATATGTTGTTTCCTGTTTATGTTTTTTAAACTTGAACAATGACCATTTATTTGCTGTGGTATCGTTAGGAATAGATTGTGCTGAGAGCAATAAAGCTGAAATGAGGAAATAACACAGCAGGCTGAACTGTTTCATGCTTTACGAATATACTGCGAAATATACATTTAGAAAACTAAGGTACATAAAAAAAGGGGTGGATTGCTCCACCGCTTTGGCTGTCATGATTATATGTATATATCAGTTCTTAATTATATGGAATTCAACACGACGGTTCATTTGATGTTCCGCTTCTGTGTTAGCGTCTTTAATCATTACATCAGATTCACCTTTGTAAACGATTTTCAAACGGCTTTCTGCTACACCTTTACCTGTTAAGTAAGTGATTGCTGTTCTAGCACGGTTTTCAGATAACTTCATGTTATAATCTTCACCAGCGCGAGTATCAGTGTGACCAACTACTTCAATATTTAATTTAGTGTAACGGTTCATGATTTCAGCAACTTGGTTTAAAGAAGGTACTGCATCAGGACGGATTTCAGATTTGTTAAGATCGAAGAAGATGTAAGGTAAAATCCAATCGCTAGCTGCACCTGGAGTACCACCTTGAGCTTTAATTCTTTCGTCAACATATTTTTCAACCCAATCTTGAGTTAAGTGAACGTTCTGACAGTTTTCCATAGGTAATACAGGAGAAGAGAATGGTTCTGGATCTTCTGAGTCAGGACAACCGTCTTTATCGCTGTCTAAGCTAACACCGTGAGTATCAACCGGAGTACCTTCAGCTGTGTTAGGTTCTTTATCTAAACGATCGATAACACCATCATTATCAGAGTCTTTTAATAAGTTGTCAGGATCGATTTCGTTAACTTTATCATACAAGTAAGTAAGTGGGTTAACCATCCAAAGTGGGTCAACTGATTCGTCGCCACCTAAGCTGATACCAACGTTTAAGCTTGTATATTGGAACATATCATAGTGGTCAGTATAGTCACCATCTAATTCCCAACGCTGACCATCAGCTAAGTCATCAAAATAGTGAGTAGCTCTGGTTTCTAAACCAATTTCAAGTGAGCTACCAATTTTGTAAGAAAGACCTAAACCACCAGATAATGAAGGGTTACGTACCCAAGTAGCACGAACTTCACCCGCGTCACGTGATGCAGGGTTCGCTACCTCAGCTTGAGTTTCGTATTCGCCATCTAATACACCGTGGATAGCGTCGATACGATCTTTTTCAGAGGTGTTCTGAGAACCGAATCCACTAAGAATTGTTTGGAAATCGTAAGGATTTCCGCTTGCATCTAACGCATCATATGATGTGTTGAAGATAAAACCACCAATACCAGCGAAAGCATACACTAAAAATTTAGGGTCAGCTTTGTGGAAATTGATGTTATTAAGATTAACCAATAAGTCTAATGACCCGTGGCCAATTTGAGTTTTGTAGTTAGGAACCCAAACGTTACCAGTATAGTCAGCACCTTCTGAGTAGTTGGTTACCGGACTGTTTGAAAAGGCACCGTTGAGTGTTTTGTTGTAAGCATATGAACCTTGGATGAAATCCTGTCCATAAGTGTTTGCATACATACCGTGTAAACGGAGAGAAGTTACATACCCTAATCCTTTGCGGATGTTAAGACCAACGCCAAATGCTGGGCCGTGTGTGCTGCTAAAAGGTTCAGATCTTAAATCACCCTGGATAACAGGAAGACCTAAGTTTAAACCAATTTGCCATTTGTTGGCTGGTTTTGGAGGGAATGATGATCCACCACTAGCTGTTTGAGCCTGTGTGAAGGTAATAATGCTAAAAAGCATCAATACCGCTAACGTGAGTTTTCTACTAATCATGACGTATAAATTATAGTTTAAATATAATCGGTTATATAAAAGATTGTTTATGAATATCTCTTTTATGCCGCAAAGCTATAACCCTTAGTCCGCTTATGCAAGTGATTTGACCTCAAATCGTGGAAATTTTCCACAAATTCACGGTAATCAGTTAATAGCGTAGGTTTCAACATGATGTTAAATTTATATGTTAAAACGGTTACAAGCCTTATGGCACTAACATTTAACTATTAGTTAGAGCAAAGCTATACACTTAACCGTAAAAACCAAAAAAAAATGAATTTTTTTTTATGTTTGATGCAACCAAATTAAAAATTAGAGCATCGAATGCCTTTTACAGGGGTAAAAACTACCTGAGAAGTGTTAGGGTACCGGTTTTGGTAATTGGTGTATTGAGTGTAGTTACCGATTCAATCACATACATATAGGTGCCAATTTCCTGTAAAACACCATTTTGGGTGCCATCCCAACCATCGTTAATATCATCAGAAGTAAAAACAAGATCTCCCCACCTATTGTAAATGGCGATATAATAAGAAATAAGCATCTCTGTCTGAATATTAAACTCATCATTTAACCCATCATCATTAGGTGTAAACGCATTTGGCACATTAAAATCTATATCTACCCAAACAGTAACCGAATCAATGGCTAAACATCCATTTTCATCTGTTATCACAACGTAATAGGTAGTATTAAAGGTGGGTGCCGCAATTGGTTGTAAACAGTCGGTACAACTAAGTCCTTCGGCCGGGCTCCACAAAATATCAACTATTGGGCTTACCGAGGTTGTCGCATTCAATGGTGTTGAACTCCCATATTCAATAACTGTGTTTGGGCCGGCTTCAACAAGCGTTGGTTCGGGCTGACTAATTACAACACCATCAAATGTGGTGATGCAACCGTAGGCATCTTTAACAGTAAATGTATAAATGCCGGCTTCCATGGTCAAAAAATTACTGTCGGTTTGATATGTAACCCCATCAAACGAAAAAAGGTAGGGGCTTACTCCGCCATCGGCATTTAATATGACTGACCCTTCATTTCCACCGAAACAAATCACGTCGGATGTTGACACAGTATCCAACAATAATTCTGTAGGCTCGGTAATTACTATATCCTGAAAATACGCGCATCCGTCTTCTTCCTGAATTGTAATGGTATAGGTTCCAGGTCCCAGATTGAATATACTATCTGTAACAGAGCCATCTGACCATGTGTAAGTAACCGGATTGGTGTTGCCTGTTACATCTACGTCTATCCATGCGTTCGTGTTGCCGAAACAAGAAATATTTTGAATATCTACATTAACTACATAAGGAGTAGCCACTGTAACTATTACTTCATCGGTATAGGTAGTGCCATCACATAATAAAACCTCGGCTGTATAACTTGTAGTTACTGTGGGAGCAACTTCAATACTATCACCGGTTCCAACAAATGCACCTGAAACTGTTTCGTACCAAGTAATTGCGCTTGGTAACCAGGCATAACTTTCGTTTGAAGCCGACCAATTGGTAGCATTCCTGCCTGCTATGGTAAATGCTTCAGTGCCATCTTCGTTTATTATCCCTTGAGTACCAATACCTAAATCCCACCCTGCGCAAACCTCAACATCTGTTAAATGGTTTTCAATTTTATTGGTGGTTTCGTGCAAAACAATCTGAAAAACACCTTCAAAAGTGGTGCACAAAAACAATGGAATATTGGTATAACTGATTATTAATTTGCGGTTTGGTGCAACACCTACCAATTCATGGTGAATACAGTTAGTACAACTACCCGAATCCCAGTCTGTCCAAATAGCAAAAATGGCAGCTTTTGGCACATCACTGGAAGCATCAGGAATTGGTCCATTTGGTGTCCAGTTCAAGTCCATCGATGTATTTGGAAGTTTAAAACTTATCCAACCATTTGAAGCAATATAAAATTTATCATACACCTCGCCAAAAAAACAAAAGTCAAATCCAATTGAAAGCGGTCCAACATGCGTATCGTCGGTCATATTATGGACTGTGCCACCAACGGGTTCAGGGGCAAAAGGAATGGATGCATATTCATAAGTTAATGTCCCGTAACTACCATCTATATCGGCATGTAACCATACAGGTTGTGAGCTGCAAATAGTTGTGTCTGGATAAGCTACTATGCCCTGACCATTTACTTGAATTAGCGTGATAAATAATAATAATAAAAGGAGAAATTTACGCATGATACGTTTTCTACTAATGATTCATACGTCAAATATACTTATTCTATCGCACTATTGATGAATTTTACCAATGGATAAGCCGTTTTTAGACAATGGATAAGTGTTTTACTAAATGCCGGGTCCTGCACTTCAGCATCGGTAAAGTAACGGGTTACAACAAAACTTTTATGTTTTAAATACGGTAATGCAGGATTGTCGGCAGTATACCCTTTTGGGACTGTTTTTAAAACTTCTATCTCATCAAGTCCGTCAAATTGTTTTTTAAACGCTGCCGAAGTAAGTATTTTATGAAATGCTTTATAATTATAATCAATTTCCTGTCTGATTTTAGCCAAATTTTCGGGAATAGGCATGTAGGAGCCTACTCCGGCAAAACTTTTATTTCCGGGTTGTATTTGGAAGTAATAACCTGCTGTCTGCATGTTTTTTGCTCCCGCACTTAATGTGGCTCCTAAATTTGATTTGTAAGGACTTTTATCTTTAGAAAACCGAACATCGCGATTAATTCGAAACACTGTTTTTTTTGCTTCTAATCCAACAATGGTGTTATCAAATGCACTAACACCCTTAATGATTTCTGCAATAAAATTGATGAAGTCAGCTTTTGCTTCATCATAATCATTCCTATGGGCATCAAACCATGGTTTATTATTATTAGCTGCCAGTTGTTTTAAAAATTGTAACGATTTTTTAGGAATTTGAGACATGATATATTCAAGTTTAGTGTGCTAAATTATAATTACAGAAACGGTTTAGTTTCATAAAACCAAAATTAAATATATGCAACAACATCTCACAATAATTTTGGTATCATTTACTGAAATTCACTCACAAGAAATTTTAATTCAATCCTATTATTTCAAATTAGATTAAAGGATATGGAACCATACAATTATAAACGATAAAGTTTTTATTCTTTCGCGTATTTCTTTTATGGTTACGATTTACTCAAAATTCCATTTGACAAAACCTTCAAGCCTTTTTTGCAAAAAACGTATTTATTACCTCAACATTTGTTAAATAAGCAGTTCTTTTAGTTACTTGAAAAGCCGTTAATTGAAACCTCTATTGGCGAAAAACGCTAAATTATTCCTTTTTACCCCACTTTTAGCAAATGGGTGGCCCTTAACAGTATTGGCGATAACCAGGTTAAACTCTTTAACGTTGATGGAAATGTAATATTATCAGCGGTTACCTCAACAAGTGTGAAATCAAAAAAATCGTTATAATGAAAATATTTTTAATATATAAAGTATTGATAATAAATTAGTTATGATTATTTTTTAAAAAATCTGATATCCAAAATCGGTGATTGGACATAGTGGATTTAGGGGAATAAGCACCCTATAAGGAAAATTTTAACACTTTAAGCAGCATGGGACAAATTGGATTTCGCTAAAATAATTGCCAAAATGCGACTAATTAAGTATTTTTAATGGCTAATTGAACCACTAATCGTTCAATTAAACACACATAAAGTCGGACCTTTTTATGAAAAAGCAGTATTTATTTATTGTTTACATGTTCCTTTTTTGCTATCAGCAAAATATGGAAGCACAGCAAACAACAATGCCCCTTTTATCTAAGGTTTATAATTATTCCACATTTAGTAAAAGTCAGGTTTTAATCAATGGTGAACTTGAAAAAAATTCAAGTTCATATAGTAAAGGGCATCCGGAATATGGCATCTTACCTTTTAATGCTGGTTGTGACGACTGTAGCGAGATAATTGACCAGCGCACCATAAATACGAGATATTATGTTGGGAATGACCCAAAAGAAAGGGCTGTTTATGCACAAACATCATTAAACGATTTACATTATAAAAATGAGCAAGGTGATTGGATTACAATTGACTACAGATTACACCCGACAAAAAATGAAAATATTTACAGCGCATTAAATCAGGAACAACCAACTTCAATAAATTTAAACGACTACTATACATCCATTCAATTAACAACTTCAACTAAGTTGGTATTTAATGGAAAATGGTCTTTAAGTGGAAGTAAAAAACCTGAAATGTCAAAATTAATGCATCCGACAAATCACAGCGTTGGCGAAGATGGTGCAATTTTATTTAATGCATGGGATGGAATAGATATTCGACACACATTCACAAAAGGTAGCATTAAAACTGATTTTGTAGTCAATAATTTAAGTGCAATTGACCCAACTAGTGCATATAGTATTTTCAAAGAAACCATTCAATTACCTGATGGCTTTTCTATTATTAGAGATATTTACGAAGGCGAAGAATCTATTAATGGACGTTGGGTTGGAGATTTAATATTAGTGGACGCATTTGGTAATGAATACGCCCGTTATGACCATGTATTTACTTATATGGAAAATCCGATTGATGAGGAAATGGCTGCGTTAAATTTAATTGGTGAATATGCTATTGAACAAGTTGGTAACCTTGTTACATTATCGCTTTACATTGATAATAGTTGGTTAACTGATCCGGCACGAACATTTCCAATTGTTATTGACCCAACCGTAAGTGGAACACTTGCTACAATAGCCGGAACACCGCTTGGATCAAGGTTCTGGCCTGAGTATTGTGTCCATACAATGATGGTGTCAACTCCCGCAAACGCTACCTTAACAACAGCCAATGTAGCGTTAGATGTAGACGCCAAAGCCGGTGGTTGCACGCCAAGTGGTAATTGCCAGAGAAATTTTACGCAAGTGTATATTTCTACATCATGTGGTGTTGACCCAATTGGCGCACCTGGAATTATTTACACCTGTGTTGGAGGTGGAACTTGTTTACTTCCCGGTCATTTAGTTTTACCAACTACTAGTATGCCGCATTTAGTGTTAGATTGTTTTACGCCCAGTTGTGCATCATTTACAATTCCATTTAATGTTCATTTACAGCGGTTAGCCTGCACAAATACAGATCCTTTATGTGATGTACCTTGTATACAATTAGACTTATTTGAAGTAACTTTAAAAGGTAAAACAGTTGAAGCTACCGCAACAGCTGCAGGAGGAACATCTTATACCATTTTAGATTGTACTGACCAATCAGATTGGCTTGCTCCTGATGAAGATATTTATGGTGTACCAGCGTATACTTATTCATGGTCACCTATAGGCGCTACTGACGATAGTATTTATGTAACATTCCCATTAGGAACAACTTCCTACACTTTAACTATAACTGATGCTTGTGGTAATATTGCAACAGATGTAGTTACCGTAACTAATAATTGTATTTTACTACCGCTGCCTTTAACTGAATTTAACGGATATCATCAAAATGATTTTAATTTATTGAATTGGTCTACTCAATCAGAAATTGGAACAAATTATATTATTGAACGCTCTGTAACGGGGAATGATTTTATTCCAATTGGCACTGTTGAATCAAAAAGCAATACCGGTTTTCAAACCTATTCGTTTTCAGATTTAAGTCCGGACAACCAAATTGTTTATTACCGTTTAAAACAAATTAATACAAAAAACGAGGTGCTGTATTCAGATGTAATTGCAATTAAAACCGCGTATAAACCAGGTTATGAAATAATTTCAACAAATTTTGATGCAGAAAATAATATGCTTCAATTAAGTATTAATTCCGAAAAAGATTTAACTGCCGATATGATAATTTATGATCTTGCCGGCAAAATTGTTTTTACAAATTCAATAGCATTAGCGACAGGCACTACAGTAGTTAAATCAACATTACCGGAGCTTGCAAAAGGAGCGTATGTAGTACATATTGTAGTTGAAGATCAAAATTTAGAATCCAAATTTGTTAATTGAACCTTCAAATTTCAAACCTTCTAGTGAGGGTTTAGCTGGTAAAAATTGCGTTGGTTATACCTCCGGACTAATCCTGTGATTGCCTAATTTTTGAGAATTCCACCGCTTTTTCAAAGCATCTGCTTACCTTTGCGCCATGATTTCAGTGCAGAATTTATCTATTCACTTTGGTGGCATATTTTTATTTGAAGATGTTTCTTTTGCCCTAAAAGAAAACGATCGCGTGGGTTTAGTCGGCAAAAACGGTGCAGGAAAGTCCACCCTCATGAAAATAATGAGCGGTTTACAAAAGCCGGATTCGGGCCAGGTAATGCTTCCAAAGGACAGTTTAATTGGGTTTTTGCACCAGGATTTGAGTAAAATGAAGGGCAAAACCGTGTTTGAAGAAACACAAACCGCCTTTAATGAAGCGTTGCAGTTAGATAAACGCATGCACGAAATTGAACATGAACTTACCGTACGCACCGACTACGAAAGTGATTCGTATCATGATATCATTAACGAGATTCAGGAAATATCTCACCGTTTAGAGATTATTAACGTAGCCACCATCGACAAACAAATTGAATTGGTATTGATGGGTTTAGGCTTTATGCGAGAAGATTTCGACAAACCGGTTGAAACGTTTAGTGGTGGATGGCAAATGCGTATTGAACTGGCTAAGATATTATTGAGCAAACCTGAATTGGTATTATTAGATGAGCCTACCAACCACCTCGATATTGAGAGTATTCAGTGGTTAGAAACATATTTGGAAACATATCCCGGAGCAATTATGATTGTTTCCCACGATAGAACATTTTTAGATAATGTTACCAAACGCACCATCGAAATTGTAAGTCAGAAAATATACGATTACCCTGCTAATTATTCCACTTTTGTTGAATTGCGTAAAGAACGAATTGATCAGCAACGTGCAGCGCAAAAAAATCAGGAAAAATATATTGAGCATACCGAAAAACTGATTGATAAATTCAGAGCAAAAGCCAATAAGGCAAAATTTGCACAATCGCTCATTAAAAAGTTGGATAAAATAGAAGAAATAGAAGTGGACGATGAAGAAACTGCAACTATTCACTTTTATTTTCCAAAACCACAACGTTCAGGTAAAACTGTTGTTACCGGTAAAAAAGTCTCTAAAACTTATGATGTGAAATTGATTTTAGATGAAATTGATTTTGATATTCAGCGTGGAGATAAAATTGCATTTGTTGGTAAAAACGGCGAAGGAAAATCTACCTTGTCGAAAATTATTGCCGGCATTGAAAAATATCAAGGTGAATTAGAATTGGGACACAATGTGCATTTAGGATATTACGCTCAAAATCAGGCTGAAACATTGAGTGGCGACGATACGGTATTTGATACTATTGATAAAGTGGCTACCGGTGAAATGCGTTCACATATCAGAACTTTATTAGGAGCGTTTTTATTTGGTGGAGAAGCATCGTTTAAAAAAGTAAAGGTGTTATCGGGTGGTGAGAAATCGCGACTGGCGATGTGTAAATTATTGCTTGAGCCATATAATCTATTGGTACTCGATGAGCCTACCAACCACTTGGACATGCGCAGTAAAGATGTATTAAAAAATGCATTAAATAATTTTGAAGGAACAGTAATTGTAGTATCCCACGATCGTGATTTTTTGAAAGGAATTACCAACCGTGTATTTGAATTTAAGGATAAAAAAATCAAAGAACATATTGGTGATATATATGATTATCTGGAAGCTAAAAAAATATCTTCACTGGCAGAATTAGAATTAGCTCCGAAACCGGTTAAACAAAAAAAAGAAACCACAACAGTTTCGCCTACTAAAGAAAACCACGAAGACAAAAAAAATCGTGAGCGGGAAGTAAATCGCATCAAAAAAGAAATTGAAAAAACCGAAAAGGAAATTGCGGCAATAGAAACGGAAATTGTTCAGCTTGAAAAACAAATGAATGATCCTGGGTTTTATGAAAAGCCGAATACCACCGAAATTTTCAATAAATACAACAACCTGAAAGAAAGCCATACCCAAAAAATGAGTGGGTGGGAAAGTCTGACAGAACAGCTCGAAACAATTTAATGAAAAATAAATATAATCAAACATTATGTAGTGTGTTTTGTTTCATCGTATATTTGCGATATACAATTGAATATGGCTTACTCGAAAAAACATGAATTTGACGCTGAAAGCATCCGAATTGCTGATATAGCAAAGGCTTTGAGCCATCCGGCGCGTATTGAAATACTGAAAGTGCTCTCGAACGGGCAATGTGTTTGTGGGGATATTGTTGACCAACTTCCGCTTTCACAGAGTACTGTTTCACAACATTTAAAAGAATTGAAGGCTGCCGGACTAATAAAAGGTGAAATTGACGGACCACGAGTTTGTTATTGTTTAAACGAAGGGGTTTGCAATCAGGCACTGGGATTTTTCAGACAATTGTTTCGTGAAATTAAATGCTGTTAAGATGTATACGTTCCGAACTGCAACTATTGATGATTTGACTGCAATACAAACGCTGTTGATACAACATCAACTCCCAGTTGATGGATTAACTCAACATATTCAACACTTTGAAGTTGTAATGGCAAATAATCACCTAATTGGAGTTGCAGGTGTAGAACAATATTTTCCGTTTGCCTTAATTCGTTCAGTTGCTATTGATGCACAATATCAGCATCAGCATATTGGGAAAAAATTAATTGAGAACTTATTATCAAAATTAAATAAAGCTGGATTCACTACTTATTATCTGCTGACAGAAACAGCTCCCACATTTTTTTCGAAATTAAATTTTCACATTATTCAACGCAGCGAGGTTCCACTTGTTATTCAGCAAACCCAAGAATTTGCAACAATTTGTCCCGCGAGCGCAATAGTTATGACAAAAAATAATTTATCACTATAAAATATATATTATGCAAAACGATCAAGAAGTAAAAGACCTTGTAAAAGAACGATACAGTGAAATTGCACTGCAATCAAAAACCACCAACGCATCATCATGTTGTGGCGCAGGTGGATGTTCAACCATTGACCTTGAAATTATGAGTGAAAATTACACTTCACTGGAAGGTTATTTTGCCGATGCCGACTTAGGTTTAGGCTGTGGTATACCAACTGAATTTGCACAAATTAAAAAGGGCGACACGGTGGTGGACCTGGGCTCAGGTGCAGGTAACGATGCCTTTGTAGCACGCAGCATAGTGGGCGAAGACGGCCGCGTAATTGGTGTGGACATGACAGAAACAATGATTGAATTGTCGCGCAAAAATGCAGCAAAACTCAACTTACAAAATGTAGAGTTTCGCTTGGGCGACATTGAAAATATTCCAATTACTTCAAATAAAGCAGATGTAGTAGTGAGTAATTGCGTATTAAACTTAGTGCCAAATAAAGTAAAAGCTTTTTCAGAAATGTATCGCATTATAAAACCCGGTGGTCACTTTAGTGTTTCTGATATTGTATTAGTTGGCGAATTACCAGCTTCCATATTAAAAGAAGCAGAAATGTATGCCGGTTGTGTAAGTGGTGCTATTCAAAAAGATGAATATTTAAATATTATTGCACAAAATGGTTTTAAACAGGTAAGTATTAAAAAGGAAAAAGAAATAATTCTTCCTGATGATATTTTATCCAATTATTTAAATGAAGAACAAATGACTGCATTTAAAAATAGTGGTGTAGGTATATTTAGTATTACCGTTTTTGGTGAAAAACCAAAAGACTGTGGTTGTGGTACAGATTGCTGTAGCTAATAATTTTTTTTATATTTTTATAACGCCATTTAAATTATTTAAATGGCGTTTTTTATTTCCCAATAAATATGTTTGCAAAACGGCTTTATTGCAACGATATTTGTACAAAAATAACCATTGAATACAGGGGACTGGATACAGGTTTTAGGGTTAATTGTTGTATTTATGATTTTGGTAATCATTATTTACAGCATTATAAACTGGCCATGGTATGCTTCAACTGCATTAATTATTGCTGCATTAATTGTCGGGTGGCTGGTTAACCGATTTATTAAATTGTAGGGTTATAACTTATCCGGTATAACAGCAGAAGCCCTTTTTGACAAGCTTTATAACACCCAATTGTATTTTTCAGGCGAGTTCTTGCTACCTTTGTAGGGTCAAATAAACCAAATTATGCAAAAATCAATTGTTTTAACATTAAGTATTGCCATGCTATCGCTTTTTGGAGCATGCCAAAATTCATCGCAGGATGCTATCAAAGAAAAGAGGAAAGAGGAAATGACAAATAAAGAAAATCGTGTAAGTCCTCCCGCAACTGCAACCGCAACAATAGGAACAAATACTGTAACCGTAAACTATAGTTCACCTGCTGTAAAAGGCCGCCCTATTTGGGGAGCCTTGGTGCCTTATGGAGAAGTATGGAGAACCGGCGCAAATGAGGCTACTACCGTAACCTTTACGCAGGATGTCACCATTCAGGGACAAACCCTCACAAAAGATACCTACTCTTATTTTACTATTCCTACAGATAGTGTATGGACCGTTATTTTTAACGTAAATGAAACACAATGGGGTGCATTCAAATACGATCAAAGTGAAGATGCATTAAGAGTGCAGGTTAAACCGGTAATGGTAGAAACTAATACCGAAAATTTATCTTTTAGTGTTGTCCCGGATGCAACACCTAATTCCGGAATCATTCGATTAAATTGGGAAAAATTGCAATTAGATTGTCCGTTCACCAACGTTGCCAACTAATTAATTATAATATCATTCTAACCCGGTTAATTATTTTAACCGGGTTTTTTATTGCTAAATAAATTCGGAAATTCAATAATAAGTCAACATAACAAATGATGTTGTATTTGCGGGTGTTGTTACAGAGTCGATGAGTATACCTAAAACAGGATGCGTAGCTTTTATGTAATAATAATCTTTGTCTAAACCATTAATTTCTGCATGGCCATTTTCATCTGTAGTTCGTGTTGCTTCAGGATAATAATCGTAGGCAAGTTCTTCGTAACTCAAATAAATATCAATTTTAACATCCTGAACAGTACTATCCATTAATGGGGAAATATCATAAATCCGATTGACGTCAAAAATAATGGTTCTGTTAAAGTTCTGACTGGCATTAAAATTATCGTCAGGTAACTCCGTTTCATTACATGCATAAAAACCAAATGCAATGAAATACAATAGGATTACTTGCAAATAACATCTCGCCAACAACTTCATGTAATAAAATTACCGTTAATTCACTGAATTAGATAATACGAATGTAATACTAACGTAATTTTTTAAGCCAAGTAATTTTTATTGATTAATAGCAGCAAACAATTATTCTGTTGTTTTTACAAAAATATAACCGCCAGTTTCTGCTCCCCAAACCTGCTTCCCATTGGCATCCCAACCACGATCCCAGCTTAATAATTGATCTTCGGTAATAACAACTTCGCTGGTAGCATAACTGGCGCCACGCAAACTACTCGGGCAGGATGTAGCACCTGTGGAACCAACAAATCGATTGATATTGATATCTCCAACTAACTCATGTTCGTATTTTAAAGTAATAGAACAACCATCGCGTAAAATCAATTTATCAAATGTGAGGTTACTCAATTTTGACTCATCGTTCCATCCGCCAGCATATTGTAACGGATTTTCAAATTCATAAACACGACTTTCATAAATACCCAATGTAATTTCTACTACCTGATATACTCTTTGGCGATATGGTTTATCTTGCGCGCTGCCCAATGCTTGTTCTACATACAACCAATTGCCGGGTTCATTACCCATTTGAATTTCAACCATGTGCAAACGGATATCATAAAAATTAGAATCAGCCTTGCTTTGTGCTTCACTTGAAAATGAACCTGTCATATATGCTAATAAGGTTCCATAAATATTTTCAAGCTGTGCTTGCGACTGAAACGAAACTAAAAAAAGAAAAATAAAAACGAGTTTCTTCATTTAATCAACCAATTGTTTTAATATGGTATTCATATCCACTTTTGCATTTACAATTTGTAATACATCGGCAATAGCAATACGTTCTTGTTGCATGCTGTCGCGTTCGCGGATGGTAACAGTATTATCTTCTAATGTTTGATGGTCAACCGTAATACAATAAGGTGTACCAATGGCATCCATACGACGGTAACGTTTTCCGATACTGTCTTTTTCTTCGTAATAACACTGGTGATTAAATTTCAGTGTATTAAATATTTCCATTGCTTTTTCCGGCAAACCATCTTTTTTAATTAATGGTAATACTGCAACTTTAATTGGCGCAAGAATGGCAGGTAAACGCAATACCACGCGTGTTTCTTCGCCAACACCTTCTTCGTCATAAGCATTACACATCATGGCTAAAAACATACGGTCGCAACCAATAGATGTTTCTACTACGTAAGGAATATAATTTTCATTTAATTCAGGATCAAAATATTGTAATTTTTTTCCGCTGTACTCTGTGTGACGACCTAAATCGTAATTTGTTCGCGAGTGAATGCCTTCCAGTTCTTTAAAACCAAACGGAAATTTAAATTCAATATCCACAGCAGCATTTGCATAATGTGCCACTTTATCATGGTCGTGGAATTGTAACATACTTGCATCAGTACCTAAAGCACGGTGCCACAACATGCGTGTTTTTTTCCAGTAATTGTAATAATTCATTTCTTCGCCCGGACGAACAAAAAACTGCATTTCCATTTGTTCGAATTCGCGCATACGGAAAATAAACTGACGGGCAACAATTTCATTTCTGAATGCTTTACCAATTTGTGCAATACCGAAAGGAATTTTCTGCCGCGTAGTTTTTTGCACATTCAAAAAATTTACAAAAATACCCTGCGCAGTTTCAGGACGTAAGTAAACAACATCTGAAGAATCGGACGCAGCACCAAAACTGGTTGAAAACATCAAATTAAACTGACGCACATCGGTCCAGTTGCGTGTACCGGAAATCGGGTCAACAATTTCGCAATCAATAATTATTTGTTTGAGCTCGTCGAGATTATTATCATTTAACGCTTTAACAAAACGTGTATGCACAGCTTCTCTTTTAGCAGCAATTTCAAGCACACGACCATTGGTAGTTCTAAACATCGCTTCATCGAAATTTTCGAAGCGTTTTTTTGCTTTTTCTACCTCTTTGTCAATTTTTTCATCCTGTTTCGCCAAAAATTCTTCAATCAGCACATCGGCGCGGTAACGTTTTTTGGAATCTTTGTTGTCAATCAGCGGGTCGCTAAATGCATCCACATGACCACTTGCCTTCCAGGTAGTCGGGTGCATCAAAATAGCCGAATCGAGGCCCACAATGTTTTCATGCATCTGCACCATAGCCTTCCACCAGTATTCTTTGATATTATTTTTCAGCAAAGCCCCGTACGGACCGTAATCGTAAACAGCACTCAATCCATCATAAATCTCTGAACTCTGGAATATATAACCATACTCCTTGGCATGGCTTATCACTTTTTTAAACTTTTCTGCGTCGTTGGCAATCATGGCGCAAAGGTAAGGGGTTTAAAGGAAGATTGGAAACAGGCAAAGTGCCTTGGTTTGGCGGCGAAAATGCTGTTCTCGAAACGTATTTTGATGCATTTTAGCTTAATGCGTTGAAGCTATGGTAAATGAAAAGATTGAAAAAAATTAGGAATAAAGGTATTGACATTACATCTTATTGCTTACTTTATTTCATATAAAAAAAAATTTAATTTCCAATTATTTAATTATAAATGGATATTCATTGCAATTAAGGTTTTCCACGAATTTAACGACTTTATATTTGAGTGATGCTCCAATGACCAATAGAAAATTTGACCAGTTAAGATGAACTTCTATATATGGTAAGTATTCGCTAGGCGTTCAATTTGCGTCCACAGATAAGGTATATTACCTGGATATCTTTAACTGTGTTTCAGGCAAGGGATTTGTAGCGACTAAGCAAGATAAATTAGAAATTATCGATGGAATGCTCGCTACTTGATACTTTTTTGAAAACGAAACTTACACCTATACACTGTATACATTCACTACAACCGATAATGTAGTTTTTTATAACGTGCAAGTGTTCAATAATTTCGGGAAATAATTAAAAAGAAAGGAGGCGCTATACATACAACGCCTCCTTTCTTAATATACCGGTTTGTTTATTGAACCAGTATAATTTGTTTTGAATAACTATATGAATTTTTATTAATGGCTACAATGTATGTTCCATTTCCTACAACCGAATTAAACTTGTTATTTAATTCATTTAAGTAACCCGAAATGACTAACTTTCCTTCCAAGTTTACTACAGAATAATTAGCTCCCAATAATTGTTTATCAATATTTATACAAATAGTTCCGGAATAGCTATAAATTGTTGGTGCAAACAAATTTAATTCTGATATCCCGACAGTGGTGGTATCACCAATTGTGTCTCCTGCCATAATTCCAGTTTCACATTTGGTTTCGTAACCGTAATCATGTATAGTTAAACTATCAGCTTCGGATGTTATACTACAACGAATCCAACCGTAGTGGAAACAATCTAAACTATCTTTGAACCGGACACCTAAGAATTTATTCTCTAGACCATAAAACCATTGACCACCTAAAGCTTGACTTGCGCCATCGTCACTATTAATAATATATGCCAAAATTTCAAAGTTATTATTTTGAAATGTTAGGTCCTCATTAATTAAATGCATTGAGTTTAAAGCAAAAGGAAAGTATTGAGTAAATCCGCCATATGAAGGAGAAATCACACTTTTTAACCCTGCCATTTTATTACCGCTTTGCCATGGTGAAATAGCAATATAATATGCATAAGAGATATTTTCACTCCAATACGAATAAAATGAGCCACTTATTTTTTGAAGTTTAAAATCTAAAAGCCCATCGTTGTTCATATCTAAATTATATGCGTCGCCATCTTCTGAAAGAATAATATCCGGATCAATTTCAGTATAAATTGCTTCAGCTTGGACGTTTTTACATAGTAAGTAAACTATAGCAAAAGCGGAATAGTTTAAAATAAAGTAATTTTGATTCTTTTTCACTGCTTTATGATTTTTTCTTTAAAAAACCTCCCATTGCCCATTTCAACAAATATAAGGTAAATTCCACTACTTAAATAAGATATATCTATTGGGCTTTCCATGCTGCACCAATTCTTGTAACAAATTTTGCCATCTATGGTGGTTATTTTCACCTCTAAGCCACTAGTAGTTGCATCTTCTAGGCCACTAATCGAGAAAGAAATACTTTGATTTGATGGGTTAGGGAAAACTAAGAAATGTGGTTCTTTTCTCTCAATTTTTTCATAAGGAGGATAATCAGCTATTATTGGGACTTTAAAATAGCCGAAAGAATATGCTGGAACTTCGACAGTAGTAAAAGGGCTCCCACTTGACGGAGAATTAGTTAGTGTGAAAAATGTATCAATTTCAATGTTATAATCTACGTTATAATTAATATCATTATAACATTTGTTTATTGTATATAAAGTATTTTTACCTCGGCCCCCAGTTGAGTAGGGCTGTAGTGCATTGACACAATAAATAGTTGCCGTGTCGGTAATTTGAACTTGTCCATCTGGTGGAAAAATACCTGATGTTCCTGTCAAATTTATGTAGTAAGGTTGTGGGTCAGCACTTACATTGCTATAGTAGAAATAAAAATTTTCTTTTTCCGAATCAATGAAGACGGTTGGCTGAACGTTTATATTATTTTTAGCTAATGTAAAATTAGTTTGTAAATATTTTAACCCGTTTTTTGGTATATCACTTAACATCAGCATTGTAAAATATGAAGCACGTTTCATATAGTAATTTCTGCCTTCTAATGAATCTGTAGAAATATTATAAGGGATTGTGTCTCGATTCAATGAATCTAGCTCTGGTCCGAAAGCCGGACTTAACATAGCGCTATGTGAAGCTCCGGCAAAATTATGTAAAGTGGCATATTTAAAAAAACCTTCTCTATAAGAATTATTATAATTAATTTTTAAGTTCTTTAACCACCACTCTTGTAGCATAGCTGAAGTTAAAAATGTTTGTGCAAAAACACCCAGTTTATCTCTTTCATATATAGTATAATCACCGCCAGTTTCTTTAAAATTATATTCTGATGTAATAATTTCTTTGCCACCACTAGATACTGACAAATTTAGACCAAGAGTATCCCGATGCACATTCCATGACTCCTGATATCGTGTATTAGTAAATTTTTTAAAATTTTTTGCAAGCCCATCAAACGCATCTTCAAGTCTTGGGTCATGTATATCATAACGCCATCCTATTGTATCAGGGCTTTCACATTCATAAACAGAGTCTAAATTATAAAGAGCTATTGTATCCCAATTGTGGGTATCATAATATGGATGAACTATATATGCATCAAATGATTTTCTAAAATGGCCTGGCAGGCCTTCAATTTCAACCTTTTCTAATCGTTTTTCAAACAGGTCGTCATTCCATTCATTTGCTGCTCGAATACCTGAAGAGGCGGCCTCTCGAAATGCATAAGTGGGATCCTTTAAGTTTTCCACTGGTAGTCCAATTTTGCATGTAAACAGAGGAGAGCTTTTAAATGTTGAAATATAATCATGGTCAAACCAAACATCAGTGCCAATCAAAACACTATCAAGACTATCAGTAATTCCTCCATTGATATAGGTCCAATAGTCTTCCAGAGTATAAATTCCTAGCATGGTCTCAGAAAATGAAAAATACATTTCATTGCCAAGCTCAACATACACAACGTTTACATTGCAAGTGTCGTGATTGCGCAAATATTCGACAATTTCCTTGCTCCTTGTAGCCGTTTCATTCATTATATTTAGATCAATTATTACATCAACCTTTTGACCTGGATTTGCAACTTCTATCTGTTTAACCATATACACAAAATCGTCTATGTAGAGATGATTAGAATCTAATAAATTTTGTTCAACCCACTTATCTGCAAACCCAATGAAGTCATCTACCTCCTTAGCTGTAATCCAAGTAAGATAAAAGAGTGCTCCTGCGTCAGCCTCTATGCTATCTTTTATTGATATATAGGAAGGCGCATTTACCACTGAGTCAGTTCTATCATAAAAACGGATTATCTCTTCAATGTCATAGCCATACCCAGGACCATCTAGTAAGTGCATAAATTTACTAGATGAACCTCCAGGAAACCTAAGACTTGACGGAGCCAATTCACTCATCCATTGCCATTGGTCAACGGCAGAACCATCATTTGGAATCACTTTTCTACTATAAATCCCCTCAATGTGAAACCCATATAGGCCTTTATTTACAGACTTTTGAGTGCTGCCTAAGTTTATATAAATTGTAGAGTCTGCATGGACTTTTGAATATTGCGAGATATTGTTAGAATTTTGATAATATGTAGTTCCTTCTGTTTTTAAATTCATTCCCTCAGTTGGTCCATCTATACCCCAATACCAAACGGTGTCGAGTCCATCTGTTAAGGTTTCTTGAATTAAGCCTGATGTATCGAACGTTTCCTCATCAGGAAAATACTGAGCAAAAAGTTTGTTAGAAGTGAGTAAAATAATTAAAAAAAGCGAAATAGCGGTTGCCATTAATTTGTTATTTGAGTTTTTCATTAGAGTAAATTGGGTTTTAAGAAAGTTAAAAAAACAATACTTTTCTAGGTGAATGTTAAACAAATCTAACGAATAACTTAATGAATTTTGTTAAATTACATTTTGTTCAATAAATTCATGGAAAACCGTTAATCAAATTCAGCATTCGTTAATTAGAGCTGAAAATTATTATCAATTACATAAGTATTCTAAAATATAAATGGTATAAGCAACCGGTGAAGAGTCATTATTCACATATGTTTATCTCTTTAAATTTTAATTAAACCCTGATTTTTATAATTTTACTATCAATCTAAAATTATTTATTCAAAATGTTATATTGGCAGGCACTATTAATAGAGTGGCGTAAACTAGGCCGAAAGGGGTTGAGTGTTCCATATGTTTTGGGTAGTCAAATATATTTGAAGAATACCACCGCGCGACAGTCTATCAATGATTTACTAATTTCAATTACTGCTAATAACATTATAAAAGTATACATTACTTATTGTCCTGATATAGATGGGTTGATTTTATGCCACCAAGACGATTCAGCATCAAAATTGCTTGGATTATATCCAAAAATAAATGGAAATGAACAAAACAATTTGTTTGTAACAAATTTTTTAGCAAAATTCCAGGTAGACTTAAGTTTTTTAATTAGTGAACTGTTGGAAAGTCATCAAGAAGACATATCAAACGGTCGGTTTTCAAGAATTGACCGGGCCTGGCAAGCCTTTTCGATAGATGAAATTAATTTTATTCGACAAACATTTAAAACCTATAACCTGTAATATGAACTCTACACAATATTGGAAGAACTTTAGCCTTGGAACTGAAATAGATATTTCAGGAGCGTTTATTTACAATGGTCTTAAAGCCTTCGATGATATTCAATATTTTATACATGAGGCTGAAATTTTCGAAGTGCTTTACAACTTGTCAGTTGGAATAGAGCGTTTGTGTAAGGTTGCGATAGTTCTTATAGAGTATAATTCATCAACAGATTCCAAACGATTTACAGAAAGCATAAAAACTCATAAAATTGAGTACTTAATAATAAGGGTAACAAAAAACAAAATACTCGATTTAAATAAAGAAGAAAAAGCATTTATAAACTTACTTTCTCATTTTTACAATTCATTGCGATATGATAGGTATTCAGAAAATGAACAGAATTATTATACCAAAGAAAAGGAAGTATTCGTGAATTATTTAAACTCAGAATTAAAATTTTCAATTGATATAAGATCTGATTTTATTCTAACTGAAAATGACAGTGTTATTAAATCAAGTTTTGGTAAGGTAGTTGGGAATATTGTTACCCGGCTGTATGAAATAATTAGAAATGAAGCAGTGCGATTACACCTCTACACATATGAAATAAGAGAGTTTTCAAAAGCGCGAAAAATATTTTATTCCGAAAAATTCGATTTTCTGGAAGAAGCTTGTGCAGTAAAAGAATTGTTAATATTTTTCATAAATAATAAAAATTCAAATGGCGTATTCAATATTATAAGAAATATTAAACCCTTAGACTTAGATCCAGCGCTTGCAAATGATTATATCCAAGCATTGATTCACCCACACATGTTGCAGGAGCACTTAGATGAAATAGAAGCAAACCTTGAAGATGTTCTGGATAAGTCTGATAGAATTGAAGTTCTTGAACTGTTGAGTAATTTAAGAAGCCAATTTGACGACGGCGATGAAGAAGAAATTGATTAATTTATAAAACCTGTAATTTCTTGTTAAAATCCGATTAAGGCCATCCTCCAATTGAGGCGTACCACTGATCGTATTAGTCGGTTTATTCCAATGAATTACATCACTCAAAGAACAAACCTCTTATGCCTCTCCCCGAACATCATGATTTTCCGCCTAAACAATAGTTTACCGGTTTATTACTTTTTTTAGTTACCCTCTTCCAGTTCAGTTAACCATTCATCCCCAAGTGTAAGCAAACTAACACAGGAGCTTCGGTTTACTACCCTCCCCTTTGTAATCTCAAAACCTTTAGCTATCTTTGCACCACTTCGGAAGAGGGGACAGTAAAAAGTCCCCTCTTTTGTTTCTGTATCATGAACAACCGGGAAATTATAGAGGCTTGGCTGGCGCCCCGACTGGATGAAATGGGCTGCTTTTTGGTGGATATCAGGATTAATCCATCTATCAATAAGTATGAAATTTTTATCGATAGTCCCACCGGCGTAACTATTGACCAATGTATGGTAATTAGCCGCTACGTTGAGTTTCAGATGGATAATGACCCCGGATTTCCTGAAAAATACAGCCTCGATGTGTCGAGCCCGGGTATGGAAAATCCATTTAAAGTGCAGCAGCAGTTCGACAAAAACATTGGTAAAACGGTGGAGGTAGTTTTACTGAATGGCATTAAAAAGGAAGGGATGCTGAAAAAGGCAGATGGTAAAGTGTTACACCTGGAAGTGCATCACCCCCCAAAGAAAAAAGGTATGAAACCGGAAATTGAGCTGGAAACATACGGTTTTGAAGAGATTAAAAGTGTAAAGAAAAAAATCATTTTTTAGCATAAATTATTGATAATCAATATATTATAACAAACAAACATCGGTTTAACTGCCGTGGGTGGAAAAACCAACAAAAACAAATACTATGAACAGCGTAGAACTAGTAGATTCCTTTTCGGAGTTTAAGGACGTCAAAAACATCGACCGTCCCACACTTATGAAAGTGCTGGAAGACATTTTCCGCACCTTATTGCGCAAGAAGTACGAAAACGATGAAAACTTCGACATCATTGTAAACACCGAAAAAGGTGACCTTGAAATTTGGCATCGCCGCGAGATTGTGGAAGACGGGGCAGTAGAAAACCCGGTAACACAAATTGCATTAGCGGAAGCTTTAAAAATTGAGCCCGATTTTTCGGTAGGTGAAGAAACGTATGAAAATGTGAGCATCGAAAGTTTCGGTCGCCGTGCCATTTTAGCTGCCCGCCAGGCTTTGGTGCAGCGTATTATGGAATTGGAAAAAGACGAAGTTTATAAAAAATATAAAGACCGTGAAGGTGAAATCATCACCGGTGAAGTATATCAGGTTTGGAAAAAAGAAATCCTGTTATTGGACGATGATGGTAATGAGCTGATTTTACCTAAAAATGAATTGATTCACGCCGATAATTATAAAAAGGGTGAAACCTTAAGAGGTGTTGTAAAAAAAGTAGATTTCCGCAACAATAATCCTGTGGTTATCGTTTCAAGAACAGACCCTAAGTTCCTCGAAAAATTATTGGAACAAGAAGTGCCTGAGGTATTCGACGGACTTATTGTGATTAAAAAAATTGTTCGCGCTCCAGGTGAAAGAGCAAAAGTGGCTGTTGAATCATACGACGACCGTATTGACCCGGTTGGTGCCTGCGTAGGTATGAAAGGAAGCCGTATTCACGGTATTGTTCGTGAATTACGCAACGAAAACATCGATATTATTAATTACACCAATAATAACCAGTTATTAATTCAACGTGCATTAAGTCCTGCAAAAATTTCATCTATCGAATTAGATAATGAAAAGAAAAAAGCAGCGGTTTATCTTGCACAAGATCAGGTTTCATTGGCAATTGGTAAAGGCGGTTTAAATATCAAATTGGCTTGTCAGTTAACCGGATACGATATTGACGTATTCCGCGATACTGAAGAGGAAGAAATGGATATCGACCTTGACGAATTTGCAGATGAAATTGACGAATGGATGATAGATGAACTCAAGTCGATTGGTTGCGATACTGCGAGAAGCGTATTGGAATTAAGCGCCGATGAGTTGGTTCGTCGCACCGATTTAGAAGAAGAAACGGTAAAAGAAATTATCAAAATATTAAAATCAGAGTTCGACGAAGATTGATGTAAACATTAATTCATATAGGTTTTTGATATATGATAAAATGTTAATCCTATCTTTGTAACCCAAGCAACTGAATGTCAGAAGAAAAAACTATAAGATTAGCTAAGGCCGCCAGCGAGTTCAACGTGGCAATGTCGCACATCGTTGATTTGCTGACTACAAAGGGTTTTTCCGTAGATGCCAAACCTACAACCAAGCTCTCGGAAGAAATGTATACCCTTTTGCTGAAGGAATTCGGCAAGGATAAAGACTTGAAAGGCAAAGCCGATCAGTTAAGCATAGGTATTGGCCGCAAGCTCGAGAAGGAGAAGGCTGACGAGGTTGTTGAACCTGTTAAAAAAACGGAAGAACCTGAGGTTAAAACAGAAATAAAACCGGAAGAAAAACCGGAAATAAAACCTGAAGTGAAGCCTGAGGTAAAGCCTGAAGTTAAACCTGAAGGTAAACCGGAGAAAAAACCTGTAGTTGAAAAACAGGAAAAAGCTAAACCGGAAAAAACAGAAGAAGAAAAACCTGTTGAGGAAGTTGAGGTAATAAAAGCGCGTAAAGAAAAGGTTGAGGATTTAAAAGTGGTAGGTAAAATTGATCTAAATAAAAAACCTGCCAAAAAAGAAGAACCTCCTATAGAAAAAGCGCCTCCTGCTGTTACCAAAAAAACCTTTGAAGTAAAAAAAGCAGATAAAGACGCGCCAGTTAAGGAAACCAAAAAAGCCGAAGTAATTGCACCTGAGGTTGAAGAGGTTGTGGAGAAAAAAGTAGAAGTGGAGCGCGAAATGATTGAAACCAAAAAAGTGACGCTCGAAGGGCCGAAAATTATTGGTAAAATCGAAATTAAGGAGGAGAAAAAACCGGAAAAACGCCCTCATCAACACGGTGGTGGTGCCGATGATCCTAACAAGAAAAAACGCAAACGCATTAAAAAGCATGAGCGTATTAATGTAGATAAGGTTAAAGAAGAAGATGCTCACCGCGAAAACCGCAGCAGAAATCCTATTGGGGTTAACCTCAAAAAGCCTGCTATTGTTGACCCGGAAGCTGCACAACGTCAAATTCAGGAACAAATCCGCAATACCCTCGCTAAACTGAGTGGAAACAATCAGCAGCGTGGTAAAGGTGCCCGTGTGGCCAAACAGTTGAAACGCGAAAAACGCGAAGCAGCTGAAATTGAAGCAGCAGAAGCACTTACCAGCAATGTATTGCAGGTGGCAGAATTTACATCATTATCGGAGTTGGCAAGTTTGATGAATGCCTCCCCTACCGATTTGGTGCAAAGCTGTTTTAACCTTGGTATGATGGTGTCTATCAACCAGCGTTTAGATGCCGAAATTATTGAATTACTAGCAGAGGAAAATGGCTTTAAAGTACAGTTCATCAACGTTAACGAAGATGATATTGAAGAGGAAGAAGAAGCTGATGAGCCTGATACTTTAGTTACTCGTCCGCCGATTGTTACCATTATGGGTCACGTTGACCATGGTAAAACGTCGCTGCTCGATTATATTCGTGAAACAAATGTGGTTGCGGGAGAAAAAGGTGGTATCACTCAGCACATTGGTGCTTACGAGGTAGATTTACCGAATGGCAAACGCATCGCATTTTTAGATACTCCGGGGCACGAAGCCTTCACGGCCATGCGTGCTCGTGGTGCCAAACTTACCGATATTGCCATCATCGTAATAGCTGCCGACGATCAGGTGATGCCTCAAACAAAAGAGGCGATTAGTCACGCACAAGCTGCTAACGTGCCAATGGTATTTGCTATCAATAAAATTGATAAACCGGGTGCCAACGTTGATAAAATTAAAGAACAGCTTTCGCAAATGAATATTTTGGTGGAAGACTGGGGTGGAAAATTCCAAAGTCAGGAAATTTCAGCAAAATCGGGTATCGGTGTAGAAACACTGCTTGAAAAATTATTATTAGAATCGGAATTACTGGATTTAAAAGCAAATCCGGACAAACCTGCAGTTGGTTCAACCATTGAAGCATCTTTGGATAAAGGACGCGGGTATGTTTGTAATATCATGGTTCAGGAAGGAACATTACACGTTGGAGATATGATGGTTGCCGGTCCTTATTATGGCAAGGTGAAAGCGATGTTTGATGAACGTAATCAGCGTGTAAACGATGCCGGTCCTTCTACACCGGTATTAGTGCTCGGATTAAACGGAGCGCCGCAAGCGGGTGAAAAATTCAAAATTTACGAAGACGAAGCCGAAGCAAAAGCTGTTGCTAACAAACGCAGTCAGATTTTACGTGAACAAGGTATTCGTACTAAAAAACATATTACCCTCGAAGAAATTGGCCGCAGAAAAGCTTTGGGTACTTTCCGCGAATTAAATATCATAATCAAAGCCGACGTGGATGGTTCAACAGAAGCATTAACCGACAGCTTACAAAAATTAACTACCGGAGAAGTTCAGGTAAATGTAATTTTCAAAGGTGTTGGTCAAATTACCGAGAGCGATGTAATGTTAGCGAGTGCTTCAGATGCAGTAATAGTTGGTTTCCAGGTTCGTCCAAGCAGCTCTGTGCGTAAATTGGCAGAGAAAGAAGGCGTTGAAATCAGGTTGTATAGCATTATCTACAATGCCATTGAAGAAATCAAGGCGGCAATGGAAGGTATGCTTGCTCCTAAAATGGAAGAAAAAGTTACCTGCACCGTTGAAGTGCGTGAAGCATTCAAAATTTCGAAAGTGGGAACCGTTGCCGGATGTTATGTGTCGGAAGGTAAAATTACCCGTAACACTAAAATCCGCGTACTACGCGATGGCATCGTAATTCATACCGGAACGTTGAGCTCACTCAAACGCTTTAAAGATGATGCGAAAGAGGTTACTACCAGCATGGAATGCGGTTTAACCATCCATAACTTTAACGACATAGAAGTTGGTGATATTCTGGAAGGATATGAAGAGGTGGAAGTAAAACGAACACTGTAAATAATTACCATAAAACAAAAAGGCTGTCTCACAAGGACAGCCTTTTTTTTGACCAGCTTAAAACAGTTATTTCGTTTTTGTTATGTTAAAATAAAATATGCACTCAGCTAAAATTCAATCATTAATGTGATGTTTATTTAATATTGAAATTTTTACATTACCGTAATAATATTATCCGTGTGATGAATTGCATCAGTGTAAACTCGAATAATATATAAACCCTTCTCAAATTGTTTTACAGAAAATTCAAATGATACATTTTGAGGATAAAACTGTTTAATTACTGCACCATTTGTATTTACAATTTCTGCATATATAATTGCATTTTTATTAGAAACAATATTTAATATATCTGATGCCGGATTTGGAAACATCTTAACACCGGAATTATTATTTAATTCAACTGTAGAAACGGGAGTATTAGATATCATTACATCATAATCTTCTGTTTCACCATAATCTAATTCGTTCACCATTGAATAATCGGTACATGGGGTAGGTATGCTATTATTTAAATTCCACGTATAGTCATCATCTTCAAATACCATAACGCGCATGCGGGTTTTACCCGGAACAGCAGTGGCAGGTACAGTAAATTCCAATGTTGTAGGTGAACCCGGAAATTCAAATTCAGGAGAATTGGCTGTCACGAAATTTACTACCTCGCCCGCATCTGCAAAATCATCATCCTGATTATAATCAATAAATACAGCAACAAAGTGCATGGCAATACCTGAATGCGTAATTTTAATGGTGTAATTGTTATTCAAGCTTAAAGGAACCGGGTCAAGATTATTATAATAAGTAAACCCTGGTAAAGGATTGGCTGTTCCGGTTGCATTAACCCAGCCTGCTTCATTTATTTCAACTTTAGAAATGTATTTGGTAAGTGCCCCTGCAATACCACCATCATAATTAGCGGTACAGTAAGGCGTAGAAGAAGTAGTTTGAGCAATTACATCCAATAATGAAACAGTAATAAGAAAATTTAAGAGGAGTATTTTTTTCATAATGTAAAAGTATATCGAACTCAAACTTATTCTTATGCTAATTGTAAATAGCATTTGAAATTAAAAATGACTTCTATTTTACACAATATCTTCTTAAGTATAATGAATCAATTAAAGCATCTTTAAATGCTAACAATGAAAGGCCAATAACTTAACAAATTAGTTGCTTGCCGAATAGGCATAAAAAAAGGCGACATGAGGGAGCCGCCTTTTTAGTCTGTGTAACGATGGGGTGCATCATTACACATGAATCATCAACCCGAAATTTTCACCCCCAAGTAAATAACTTGGTTTTCATGGGAGTGTTTGCATGGAGCAAAAAAGTTTGTGTTTCCGTGGTGTGTGTTTTCTTAAGTTGTGTTTTTTGAGGAATTCGTGTGTGTTTCTGGTTCAAATAGACAGCAAATAACCCTATTACACAACCCACTTTGAGTGAAATGGTGGTTTTTTCGTGTGAAATGATGTTATGATTTAGCGAAGTAGCGACTTCAACTAGTGAAATATCCAGAATCCGGTGCCAAATGCAGCATTATAAGTTCGGGGAAAACCCGGAAAATGGTGGTTTTGTCGGAAATGTTGGTTTAGCGACGGCCTATCAGGCAAGATTGATTTGCACTATGGTGCCCTGTCCCGGCGGGTTAAAGTCCGATTTGTCCTGAATCATGATAGTTGCCTGGTAACCACTTAGTTTCTTAAGCAAGTCGAGACGTTCCCGTATCATTTGAATACCCAGAGAATTGTGACCGCTTTTTTTACGTCGTTTGCTTTCATTTACCCCTATACCGTCATCCTCTACTATTACTCGGATAGCATTATCAATTTTAGCAAATGAAATATGCAGGTTGCCATTCCGGTTGGCAGGTAACAATCCATGCCAAAGTGCATTTTCCACTACGGGTTGAATTACCATATTCGGAATTTCCGGTTGCTGATGAACGAGCGTTGGATCGACATCAATTGTAAATGTCAGTTTATTGCCAAAACGTATTTTTTCGAGTTCGAGGTAATAATTTAAACGTTCCAGCTCATCTTGTAACGGAATAAATGTTTTACCGCCATAATCGAGAATCATACGAATAAGCCGGGCAAATTTTCCGAGGTAGTCTGTTGCTTCTTCGGTATTATGCGAATTAATAAAATGCTGAATAGAATTTAATGCATTAAAAATAAAATGCGGGTTCATACTGGCTGCTAAAGCCTGATGACGTAATTCGGCAATTTTGGATTGTAGTTCTAATCTTTCCTGTTGTTTTTTGCGGACTGCTTCAAATCGTTTTCTCAAAATTAAATAAGCAGCAATACCAATTGCAATACCCACCATTATTTTAAACCATACCGTAGCCCAAAACGGAGTTTCCACATTAATAATTAAAGTTGCAACAGGTCCTTCTATTTCCTGTTCACCAAACGATTTTAATAATAAAGTATGTTTACCATACGGCATACTTGCAAATTCTATTTGGCGACCAGTTGTTGGTTGCCATTCGCCATCGTCAAATTTGTATAAAAATTTAATACCTTCCGGTGAAGAAAAATGTACTGCCGAAAAACGCACTGTGAAGTTTTTAGACGTATATGGCAATGTTAGTGTGTTATTGATATCTAAATCGCGGTAAATAGAATCTGTTGCGCGTAAAGATTTAAAAATGGCCGCAGGAGGATTAACAGGAGTTTTATCAAACAAACTTAAATTGATACTGGACAAACCATAGGTTGTTCCCACCCAAACAAAATTATTTTTTTTATCGTATTCCAGTGCATTTATTTCATCACTTAATAAAGTGTTTCGCGTATCAAATTGTATCAATGTTTTTTTATCGAGAAGAAATAAACCGTTTAAAGTACCAATCCAAACTCTTTCTTTAACATCTTTTACGAGTCCGGTAATATTTTCCAGGTTTTTACCTTTAATATCCCGCGCTGTTGTCCATTGATTGTTTTTATATTTAATTAGCCCTTTATCGCTGCCAATTAATAAGGTTCCGGTGGCATCATACAAAAAGGCTGTGATATTCGTTTTAAAAAAACCGGTATCAATTTTTTGATAGGCGCCGCTAGGGTCAATAATATATAAACCTCTTGTAGTTCCTATCCAGATATTGTCCTTTTTATCTTTAAATATTTTATTTATCCTCGACCACATTGCGGTGGAATCATAAAATACTAATCGTGCTGTTTCCTGTGAAATTTGGCTCCTGCTGGTCAGCCACAATTTTTTATCCCAATGGCTGTAATACAAATCATCATCATCTATTAAAATGGCACTTGCCTGTAAATAGGTGGTCTGAGAATTATTAATAACAGGATCACCAACATACATTTTTTTCTCCGGTATACCGGCAACAGTAACAAACAGATGGTTGTTATACCCATGCAGCTCTTTAATGAATTCTAATGAATTGTCATATAATTTTTTGGCATGTATGCCGGTTTCATCTAAATAATATAACCCGTTATAACTTCCTATAAATACCGATTTATCTACATGTGCTTCTATGGCTGTTATATATTCATTATTTAATCCATCGAAAGAAGTATAATTGGTGCAAAACATATGGTGAATACAAAACACTCCTTTTCCGTAAGTAGCAATCCATATATTTCCCTCTTTGTCTTCCATTACTTTATTTACAGAAGCGCCTGCCAGACCAAGTTTGGACGAAACATCCAAAATCCTGTTATTCGCAATCAGGAATAATTTATTTTGTGGAAAGGTAGCAGCCCATATATTATTATTTCTGTCTACTAATAAACGTTTGATGTTTCCGGGTTCGGGCAATTTAATTGCATTAAGTGTTGTGCCGTTAGTTGCTATCACAACACTTTCACAACCAAAATACCACATCTCATTTTGCAGATAAATACTATGCACCGGAAGTGTAATTTCTTCAAATACTTTTTTAGGTTGATTAAAACCGTTGAGTTCATATATTCCTGAATTGGTTCCGGCGTACACATTGCCGTCAGGTGATTTGTAAATACAATTGGGAATGACTCCGTTTTCAGGAAAAGCAATTTTTTGAAGTTGTTTGCCATTTAAATCAACGACTGTAATGTACCGCTTATCGCGCAGTGAATAAAAATAATTGGACGTGGTTACTATTTGTTCGTTGGCAATTATTTTATTTTCCTCAATAGATTTCACGAAATTGCCATCGAGGCGGTATACGCCATCATATTTAGTTGCAGCATACACAGTTCCTTTATCATCCTGTGCAAGACCAAAAACAATAGACCCGCCCAAACCTTCTTTAAACAGGTAGTTGGTAAACTTATAACCATCGAACCTGCTTACACCGCGTTCGGTAGCAAACCATAAATAACCACGGTTATCGTGACAAATATCATACACATTACTATTGGCTAATTCATCTTCAGTAGTATATTGCCTTGAAGGAAACATTTGCGCATTTGCGGGAAGCAAAAAACACACGTGCAATAATATTACCAGTAATTTGCGCAACAATTTTTTCATGAGTGGTTTAAATGGCAATACTTAGTCGGCGCATTGCATCAATAAAATCGTTATAACGCGCTTTTGGTAGTTGAATTCGGGCATCGTCGTTCATTACAATTACACCACCATCTTCACGCAAAAATTCTTTCACATGATTTAAGTTGATAATATAAGAACGATGCACGCGGAAAAAGATATTATCCTTGATACTATCTTCAAAAACTTTTAAAGGTTTAGAAACGAAGTAACTTCTTTTTTCGGTAACATAAACACGCGTATAATTACTTTCCGCTTCGAGGCGAATTATATCTTTCATTTCAATTACACTAAATCCTCCTGTATGGCTGAGTGTAATACGACCCGGTTTTTGATTATCCGTAATAAGTTCAACACGTTTTTGGTCGTAAAATGCCACAATTTTATTAACGGCTTGTTGTAACTCTTTAATTACAATTGGTTTTAAGATATAATCAATTGCACCTGCTTTTACAGCTTGAATACCATAATCTTTATGTGCTGTAACAAACACAACAGCAAAATCTTTTTTATTGAGTGATTCCAATAAATCGAACCCATTTAATTCGGGCATATTAATATCCAGAAACAACACATTAGGTCCGAGCGATAAAATTTTTTCTTTTGCTTCAGCAGCATTTGCAGCTTCGGCAATTACTTCAATTTCAGGGCAATATTTTTCTAACAACGCGAGTAAATTTCGTCTACCCGGCTCCTCGTCGTCGATTAAAATGGCTGTGTAACGGTTCACGGTAATAGGTTTAATTTGATAGCTAATGCAATCAAAGTTAACTAATTATACCAATAGCAAAAACGTGGAAATCAGATAAACTGCTTAATTTCTTCAATATAAGTGCGTTCATTACTCAGGCGAGGTATTTTGTGCTGTCCACCGAGTTTACCTTTCGATTTGAGCCATTCGTAAAATGCACCTTTAGGAGCAATATGCACTACCGGCATTTTTAGGGCAAGGTCTTTATGTCTTTTAGCTTCGTAATCGCTATTTATAGATTGCAATGTTTTATCTAGAATTTGAATAAACTGCTGGAGATTATCCGGTTGTTGTCCGAATTCAATTATCCATTCATGACCACCTTTTTCGTTGCCTTCAATGTATATGGGAGCGGCAGAATATTCCACAACAGTAGCATGTGTTTGTGCGCACGCTTCAGCCACTGCCTTATCTGTATTGTCAACAATTACTTCTTCACCAAAAGCATTAATAAAATGTTTTACGCGACCTGAAACCTGTATGCGATAAGGATTTTTGGAAGTAAATCGAACGGTATCTCCAATTTTATAACGCCAGAGCCCGGCATTGGATGAAATTACCACAGCATAATTTTTGAACAGCTCAACTTCATCTAACGTAATTGTTTTAGGAAATTCACTGTCAAATTCTTCCATTGGAATAAACTCATAAAAAAGGCCATAATCCGGCATCAAAAGCATCTCATCAGACCCAAGTCTGTCCTGAAAAGCAAAAAATCCTTCACTTGCATTATAGGTTTCAACATAATGCATATTGCCGGGTGTAATAAGGTCGTTAAATTGGCTTCGATAAGGTTTAAAGCTTACACCACCGTGAATATATAACTCCAGATTTGGCCAAATTTCTTTTAAATCTGACTTACCGGTAAGCTCGAATAACCTGCGTATTAATACGATGGTCCAGGTAGGTACACCTGCTATACTGGTAACATTTTTATCGATGGTATGGTCGGCCATTGCTTCAATCTTGCTTTCCCACTCATCCATTAATGCAATTTTTAACGAAGGCGTCATAGCATAACGGGAAAGAAGGGGCATATTTTGCATCATAACAGCACTTACATCGCCGTATTTGGAATGCTGATTGAGTTGGTTGATTTGATGGCTGCCACCCATAAGCAGGGTTTTCCCGGTAAATAATCGGGAGGAAGGGTTGTTGTGCAAATACATAGCCAACACATCGCGGCTGCCTTTAAAATGGCAATCGTCCAATGCCATTTTGCTGACAGGGATAAATTTACTTTTATCGCTGGTGGTTCCCGATGATTTGGCGAACCAGCTGATGGGCGTATTCCAAAGAACAGATTGCTCGCCGGACATTACTCTGTCTATATATGGCTTTAGGGTTTCGTAGTCCTGCACAGGAAAACGATTGCGATAATCCTGAATAGATTTTATGGAAGCAAAATCATATTTTTTCCCCCACTCGGTTCCGGCAGCTCCGGCCATAAGTGATGTGAACACAGCTTCCTGTGCACGCATAGGGTCGTTAACTGCATGCTGAATGCGCGCAATTTGCCTTTTAAAAACGGTGGAAGTTATGGAATGAATAATGTACATCCGCGATACAAAAATAAAACCCTGCCTTCACATAAAGGTATAGATTATTCCACATCCTTTTCGGAAGCCGCATCGGAGCCGGCATAAGACACCCTTGTTTTGCGTAAAACAAAGTTTTGGCCTAAGTACACTTTACGAACTTGTGGGTCACCGGCAAGGTCTTCGGCAGAACCTTGTTTAAGTATTTTTCCTTCAAATAATAAATAGGCTCTATCGGTAATAGATAACGTTTCCTGCACATTATGGTCGGTAATGAGCACACCTATTTTTTTGAATTTTAATTTTTCTACAATCAATTGAATGTCTTCCACCGCAATCGGGTCGATACCGGCGAAAGGTTCATCTAATAAAATAAATTTGGGATCGGTAGCTAATGCTCTGGCAATTTCTGTTCTTCTTCTTTCACCACCACTTAATACATCACCATTACTTTTGCGAATGTGTGTTAGTCCGAATTCTCCAATTAATGATTCCAGTTTTTTCTTCTGCTCACTGGCTTTTAAATTAGTCATTTGCAGTACGCTCGCAATATTATCTTCCACCGACATTTTTCTAAATACACTTGCTTCTTGCGGCAAATAACCAATTCCTAACTGAGCACGTTTATACATGGGATAATCGGTAATATCTTTTGAGTCGAGATATACATTACCCGAAAGTGGTTTGATTAATCCCACAATCATATAAAATGAAGTGGTTTTTCCCGCACCATTAGGTCCCAGCAAACCAACAATTTCTCCCTGGTTTACTTCAACGCTAACTTCATTTACAACAGTGCGTTGTTTATATTTTTTAATGAGTTTTTCTGAACGTAAAATCACAAATGAGTATTTAAATTAATTCAACTTTATATCACGAACGTTTAATTGGATAGTTTTCATATCCCGGTAAACATTTTCTTCAATAGTATAACAAATATCGAACCGAGCTCCATTGTTAATGGCATCAAAAAATGCACCTTTTTGAAAAGCGATAGCTTCAGCATTGTAACGGTTATTGTCTTTTACACCAAGTTTTAAATGGTTATCACCAACAATTCTGGACCTTCCGTTATTTAATAACTGTTCACTCATAAAAATCGGATCCATATTTTGTGGACCGAATGGTGCAAATTGTTTAATGATATTATTAAAAGTTGGTGTTATGTCTTTTAAATTGAGCGCAGCATCTATTTCAATTTCCGGGGTAAGCTGCCATGGTTTAATATTAGCCCTCACAACATCATCAAAACGTTTTTTAAATTGCTCAAAATTTTCTGGCTTTAGCGATAAACCTGCTGCATACATATGACCGCCAAATTGTTCGAGCAAATCGGCACAGGCTTTAATGGCTTCATAAATGTCGAAATTTTTTACGGAACGTGCGCTGCCATACAACATCCCTTCCGACTCAGTGAGTAAAATAGTAGGGCGATAAAAATGGTCAATTAATCGAGATGCCACAATTCCGATAACGCCTTTATGCCATTGGTCACTACACAGTACAGTAGAAACATATTTGTCGTTATCCGGGTCGTTGTGCAACATACTTAATGCATCACCCGTAATCATTTTATCTACTTCCTTGCGGTTGACATTTTTTTCATGTAAAACATCGGCACCATTTTTTGCCATTTCAACAGTTTCGGCAATTAACATGCGGACTGCTTTATTAGCATCATCCATCCTTCCGGCAGCATTAATACGTGGCCCCAATCCGAAAACAATATTCGAAATATTTAATTGCCCTTCGTATCCTGAAATATCTATCAAAGCTTTTAAACCCGGTCGCGGATTTTTATTTAATTGTTCGATGCCAAAAAATGCCAGCACTCTGTTTTCATCGGTTATAGGCACTATATCACTGGCAATACTCACCACTACTAAATCCAAATACGGAATAATATTTTCGATGGCAATTTGGTGATGTTGTGCATAGGCCTGAATTAATTTAAACCCAATACCGCAACCACTTAATTCTTTGTAAGGGTAATTACAATCAATTTGATGAGGGTCCAACACGGCAAAAGCTGCGGGCACTTCATCGCCCGGAATATGGTGGTCACAAATAATAAAATCGACACCTAAACTATTGGCGTATGCAATTTTATCAACGGCTTTAATACCACAATCTAATGCAATAACTAATGTGCAACCGTTTTGTTTTGCATGGTCAATACCTTTCAAAGAAATACCATACCCTTCTAAATATCTGTCGGGGATATAATAATCGATATTTTTATAAATGGAATGAAAAAACGAATAAGCCAAAGCTACTGAAGTAGTGCCATCTACATCGTAATCGCCATATATTAAAATTCGTTCATTATTTGCAATTGCTGTATTTATTCTGTCAATTGCTTTTTGCATATCCTTCATTAAAAAAGGATTATACAAATCAGTTAATGCAGGTCTGAAAAATTTTCGTGCAGCTTCAAAGGTATAAATACCTCTTTGCACTAACAATTTACACACCACAGGATGCACTTTTAATTCCTGTTGCAGCGAATTCACTTTGTCTTCATCCGCGTCTTTAATCACCCATCGTTTCTCCATCGCAAAATGTTTCACTTAATCATGTTGAACTATACAGCCGGTTGAAAATTGTTTACCGGTTTTTATATCTGTAGCCGTAATTGCATACCATCCATTTGGTAAATTATGCACCGGAATACCATTTAACATTAAATCAGCATCGTTTGTTGTTTGACTAAACACCGGTTGTGCTGTTTGATTGTAAATAGTAATAATTATTTCATTATTTATAGCATCGTTAAATGTAAAAAATAATTGATTGTTAGCAGGATTAGGATGCACAAGCATATTATTTGTTTCCGTTGTAATGTCATTTATACCTACATTACAATAACCGGTTAATAATAAATTATTGAGTGCATTATTTACATTTAATCGTCCGTTGCTTACTGTGATACCATTTAAATCTGCGGCAAAATCGGTGCCGTTTAAAATATATTGTTTCAACAACAGAGCCATATTAGCCGGATCAAACTGATAATCTTCAAAAAATTTAGGACAAGCCGCTGCAAATAACAATGCTATAGTTCCTGTAACATGTGGTGCTGCCATACTGGTGCCAGATTGAACCCCATACGTATTATCTAAAATAGTGGAATAAATCAATGTTCCCGGAGCTCCCAAGTCAATAGTAGTTGCACCGTATCCTGCGCCAAATAAATTATCTGCTTTATCGGTATTGGTAACAGTAATTAAATAATCAGAAGTACATGCTGTTGGCATATCATAAACGATATCTACATTCACATACGCATTTGCTGTAGAGCCAACACTTAATATACCTACTTCCCCAAGTGAATCGAACATGGCACACCAAATGGGATAATCAGCGGGGTTGGCAAAATCAATTCCAAATGATGAATTAGTTGCTACAATATATGCACCTTTTTCGCCATTGGAACTTTCATATAATTCACGCATTTCTAATGCATAACTGTACGAAGAAACAGCATCGGCTTCATTGGTTACATTATACACAGGCATTATTTTCAAATTCCAATTAACTCCTGTTACTCCGATATTATTATTTCCTTTTGCGCCGGCAATTCCGCCAACATGTGTACCATGAAATCTTTCAGGAACACTGTCGTTATCAGCGGTAGAATTCCAACCATGAAAATCGTCAATATATCCATTGCCATCATCATCGATTGAATTTTCAGGAATCTCATTATGATTTTCCCAATAGGTTAAATCTTCATGTATAAAATTAGCGCCTTCTCCAATTAATGCTACAACAATCGTATCGCCTAAAATTGTAACACCGCCGGTAGTTGTCTCCCATGCCAAATCGGCATCGATATCGGCATCACTAATTCCACCTGTTGTACCATCGTTAAACATATTCCATTGCTGATTAAATGAAGGGTCGTTTGGTACAGAGCGTTGAGCAGTTATATGATTATATTGCACATTCGCAACATTTGGATGCATGTATAATGCCGATAATATTTTATCGCCATTCATTAAAGTTTCATCATAATGCAACAGCCAGATGTTTAATCTTTTGGAAACAGGTTTAATTATCGATAGATCTGTTTGTAATGACGTATTTATTTCAGCAATTACCTGTTGAGGTGAATTAGCCGGGAATAATTGTAAAATTATTTCACCTTCCACCTGATTAATTGTTTGTGCAGAAATAGTTGCACTCCATACCATCAGGAATAATACACATTTTATTTTACCTAAAAACATATCTCTTAGTAAATATACATAACATCAATCATTCGAACAAAGTTGTTATTTTACCCAAACTGATGTGCAAACATCGCTGGAAACAGAGTCGGCAATTATATAACTCCAAAACAACGAGTCGGCTGTCGGGTTCATAGTGGCAATACCGGAAAAAGTGACGCCTGCTTTTGCGGTATCGAGCGTTAAAAACTGATTAAACTGTCCGGATACCGGTAAAGCAAAAATCGCCGAAAGTCCTAAATTGCTGATATTACCTACAGTAACCTTAAAATCAGGGCAATCGCAATCCTGAACAAGTCCGATATAAGCGTAATTACCTGATGTACACGTATCAAAAGCATGCCAGTCCACCAAATAATAATCGGTTAAAGGCAAAACAACGTCGACATTTCTGACTGCATTTGTCGCATTTCCGGCTTCATCCTGCACTGAATAGGTTACAGTATAAGCGCCGTAGCGATTTTCATCTACGGTATTATGTGTAAAAATCTCGTTCTCCAAATTGCAGGTATGGTTGTCAATAACTACAATTCCCTCATCTAGATAGGGTTCACCTCTAAAATGGGAAGTAGTGGGCGCTCCTACCAGGCTTATTACAGGCGATTCGGTATCCTGTTTGCTGCAGGAAGCCAAAACTACAAGTAAACTGAGTATTAAAAAGTTGCGAAATAGTAACATCAACGGGTAATAAATGGGCAACTAAGGTAATAATATTAAAACAAAAGCCCCGAAATCAGTGATTTCAGGGTTTTTAAATGCATTTTCACCTATAATTTCACGAAAGTTGCTTCACAAGGCACCTCCGCAGCACCTTCGGTAACAGTGTAGTCCAAATCAAATTCAATAGTTCCTATTACGGCTGTGGTAATAACACCATCTGCATCGATATAAATTTCTGAGCCTTCCACATTAAAATTATCTACAATCAGCAAGTCATCAAGGTCGCCACTGAAAAACACAGGAACATTTACATCTTCGTTAATATTGCCAAAATTGAAGAAAAGCAGTTCATTAACTTCGATACCCGCTGTAACCTCTACAATATAATCGTTGATTTCAAACTCAACATCTGCTTCGCCCAGCACTCCATCCCCATCTATATCACAAATTTCATTGACCTGATAACTGCCTAAATAGTTAGCACTTCCTACTACCACGCGCACAATGCGGGTTTCAACACCTGTATTGCCAGCTTCATCGGTAACGGTATAACTTACTTCGTAATCACCAATTTCATTTAAATTGATGGCTGAACTATCCACCTTTACGTTGGCAGTAATATCGCCATCTTCATTGTCAGTAGCAGTATAACCAGGCTCTTCCCAGGTTTCACCAAGCACAATGTAGTAAGGAGAATCCCCCTCTAAAACAATAGTTGGCGTAGTAAGGTCTTCGGTGTTACACCCAGTAAAAATCGCAGTTCCAATAGCAACAACCACAATGGTCAACACTGAAAATTTAGTCATCATAGATAGTTTTTTTAAAAAGTTCACTAATAATTAAGGTATGAATATTTATTATTTATACCTTTGCTGTCAAATATAATTCCAAAAATCAAAAACAAACAATATGAAAATCAAAATGTTATTTTTCGTAGTTGCTGCAGGCTTAGTTTTAGCCAGCTGTTCAGACAAAGAAGCGGCAACAAAAATCGCTGATTTGGAAAAAGCTATGAAAGCTGCCGATAGCGCATGTTTAGCTGAAAAAACCATGTTAATGGACTCAATTATGAGCCTTCAAACAGCTTTAACAGAAATGGAAGCTGCTAAAAACGCTGTTAGCTCAAATACAACCAAATCTTCTACTGTTAAGGTAACTACACCTGAGAAAAAAGTTACAGTAGGTTCAAAACCAACTGAAGGCAAAAAAGGAATGGAAGTAAAGAAACAAAAAACCCCTGCAGGCGGTAACTAATTTCTTACATCCTTATATCATTAAAAAACCCGCTTAAAAAGCGGGTTTTTTATTTATTAGTATTTAGTTTTTTTATTTATTAAATAACCGACCAGCAATCTCCTGGAAATATGTTGTGTCCCATTTTTCCCGTATTTCGGGCAACAATAACACAGCTGAAAGCACTTCATCCTGTCTGCGGTATTCTTTTAATGCTTCACTATAAGGCATATTACTAAAGGAAACCATACTATATACCGGAATAAATTTATCAGGATAAGTTGCACTTACTTTTGCTGCGATTTGTTTTTTGAACTGAAAATCAGGGTCGGCTACCAAATCGCGCATCTCTATAAAATTAAGTTTTGCCAAATCGGCTATTCCATCACTATTCGGTTTGCGTGCATTTTGGTAAGCCGGAATTGTTTTTTCCCAGTCGTCGTTGTAGGTATCCAATAATTCATTTAAAACAGAACAATCTTCAAATCCGCAATTCATTCCCTGCCCGTAAAAAGGAATAATGGCATGGGCTGCATCTCCTATCAGCATTGTGTTTCCATGGCTCCATGGGAAACACTTAACGGTCATGAGTAAACCTGTTGGGTTAGCAAAAAAGTCGTGATATAATGTTGGCATTATCGCCATAGCATCGGCAAAATAGGTGCGGAAAAACACTTCAACATCTTTTTCCGTAGTTAATGTTTTAAACGATTGTTCGCCATCGAGATTATAGAATAATGTGCAGGTAAAACTGCCATCCATATTAGGTAATGCAATCAACATGAAATTTTTGCGTGGCCAGATATGTAATGCATTTTTTTCGATGAGGAAAGAATTATCCGGACCGGCAGGAATAGTTAATTCTTTATATCCATGCGCCTCATAAGTTTGCGAATAATCAAAACGGTCGGTTTTCATCATGGTATATCGCACCAAACTAAATGCACCATCGGCACCAATTATTAAATCGGGTTGTAATTTATACGTACCACCTTTATTGCCATCTTCCATCATGGCGTAAGTTCCGGCAAGGTCAGTCTCCAATACACGCTGGTTAAAAATAAACTGAATACCATTTGCTTCAGCAGCATCAATTAAAGCAATATTTAAATCACCTCTGGAAACTGAGTTGATAGCTTCTCCAGGTTTACCATATGGCTGAAAATTTAGATTTCCTTGCATATCGTGAATCATACGACCGGGCATTTGGATAGCCATTTTCCTGATTTCGGCTTCTAAACCAACGCCGGCTAACCCTTTCCAGCCACGTTCGCTGATGGCCAGATTGATAGACCTACCGCCTGCTGCTCCTGTTTTCCTCAAATCGGGCCTTCTTTCATAAACAGTAACCTCGTATCCACGTTTTTTGAGGTATAAACTTAAAAGCGAGCCCACAAGGCCTGCTCCCATAATTGCAATGTTTTTTACTGACTTCATAAGTATTGATTAAACGCTTTGGCAAAAATAAACCTATTTGCCACTTGTAAAAGATGATAAAACTCAAAGAGCAAAATTGTTCGTAAATTTCCGTGAAAATCAATTACTTATGAGAAAAACAACCACTTACCTGCTGTTTTTTGCTCTTTCAGGCATAGCACTTTACAGCTGCCAGGTAAAAACAGAACATGCTTCTGAAGAAAATCCTGCCTCAACAACAACTACTGAAGATCCAATTAAGCGTGGTGCTTTTTTAGTTCAGGTTGGCGGATGTAACGATTGCCATACACCAAAAATGATGACAGACAAAGGTCCTGCATTTGATATGAGCAAGATGTTGTCGGGTCATCAGGCAAATATTCCAACACCGGCTTACGACAAG
>DAORKJ010000004.1:1911-8212 GCA_035439505.1 Chitinophagales bacterium | reverse complement strand
TTTATACTGCGTGAAATATTTCCGCAAAACGGAATACATCTTCAAATGTATTATATAAAGGTACAGGTGCAACACGAATTACATCCGGTTCACGCCAATCGGCAATAACACCATTTTGTGTAAGTGCATCAAATGTTTTTTTACCGTTTTCATTCATCACAATGGACAATTGACAACCACGTTGTGCAACATCTTCAGGTGTGATAATTTTAAAATCTTTTCTTTTTCCGTTGAGTAATAAAAATTCCAAATAGCCGGTTAGTAATTTACTTTTTTCTATTAATTTATCCATTCCTACTTCATCGAAAATAGCTAATGATGCTCTGTGTGCTGCCATTGACAAAACCTGAGCGTTACTCATTTGCCAGCCGGCAGCGCCCTGTTGCGGAATAAATCCTTTTTGCATTTTAAATCTTGTTGATTCATCATTTCCCCACCAACCACTTAATCGCGGAAGCAAATTATTTTCCGCATGTTTTTCATGTACGAAAACGCCGCTGGTTCCGCCGGGACCTGAATTCAAATATTTATACGAACACCAGGTTGCAAAATCAACATCCCAATCGTGTAAATTCAATTGAACATTACCTGTTGCATGCGCTAAATCATATCCGACAACAATTTCTGTTGAACATTTTTTTGCGTGAGATGTAATTGTGACCATATCAAATAACTGACCGGTATAATAATTTACACCACCAATCATGATAAGCGCCAATTCATCTTTATGCTCATCTATTTTCGCTAAAATATCAGCTGTGCGTATACAATTTTCTCCTTCACGTGGCATTAACTCTATAATAGCATCGTTGGGATTATAACCATGAAATTTCACCTGATTTTCTACTGCATACTGGTCCGATGGAAATGCCATATATTCCATCATAATTTTATATCGTTTAGGTGTTGGGCGATAAAAACTTATCATTAAAAGATTAAGATTTACCGTTAATGAATTCATTACCACAACTTCTAATGGTTTTGCGCCGACTAACCGAGCGGTAGCATCCGTTAAAAAATGGTGGTAATACAACCAGGGATTTTTCGCGTGTAAATGTCCTTCCACTCCTAAATTTTGCCAGTCTGTGAGTTCCTGTTCCAAATATGCTCTGGTACTTTTTGGTTGCAGGCCTAAAGAATTGCCACAGAAATAAATCAGTGATTTTCCGTTCGTTGATGGAATATGAAAACGGTTGCGATAATCTTTCAGTTCGTCGGTGGCATCTAAATTAGCTGCAAATGCTGCTGTTGCCTGGTAAGTGGTAGACATGTTGCAAAGTTAATATTCCCAATTGTGAATTTTCGATAGGTTGGTTGCAATAACTTGAATTTAAGAAGATAGAAAGCACCTGACTGTCCCAAAAATTTTACCTGGTTTTAAGCGTTTCTAAGCGAGTTGAACGGCTATCACCGCATAAATAGTGAGCTGAATTTAACCATCATCTATTCCCCTTTATTTTTAATACTTTTACAGCGTTTAACCCTTAAAAATATTGATATAACATGCAGTATCCAGACAACTCCAATACGCAATTCCGATTAGCTGCCGAATTAGTTAATTATACCGGTCAACATATTTTTTTAACCGGGAAAGCAGGTAGTGGAAAAACTACTTTTTTGCGGTTTATCAAAAACAACATCACAAAAAATTGCGCTGTTGTTGCGCCTACCGGAGTTGCTGCTATTAATGCAGGTGGAGTAACGATGCATTCGTTTTTTCAATTACCATTTGAAGTATATCTACCAATAAACGCTCCATTTACCGGAAATTTACAAGTTACTTACCAGCATAATTTGTTTAGTAAAATTCAATTAAATAGTCAGAAGCGCGAAGTAATGGAAGAACTCGAGCTTTTAATTATTGATGAGGTAAGTATGTTGCGCTGCGATAAACTCGATTGTATAGATGCTATTTTACGAGGCGTAAGAAAAAAAAATATTCCATTCGGCGGGGTACAGGTATTATTTATTGGCGACATGTATCAATTACCGCCGGTGGCCCCTGATGCGGAATGGCAAATATTAAAAGAACATTATAACAGTCCTTTCTTTTTTGATGCGCAAGTATTAAAAAATACGAATGTTGTATATGTTGAATTAAATAAAATCTACCGTCAAAACGAACAACAGTTTATTAACTTGTTAAATAATGTTCGCAATAATACCATGACGGAATATGATTTTGAGTTATTACAAGAAAGATACAATCCATTATTTCGTCCAACACATGATGAGCAATATATTACCATCGCATCGCATAATTTTAAAGCAGATAAAATAAATGCGGATGAGCTGTCACAACTTCCCGGTGAAGCCTTTACCTTTAAAGGAGCTATAGAAGGCGATTTTTCGGAAAAAGCCTTGCCTGCCGAAATGCAATTAACACTAAAAGAAGGTGCGCAGATTATGTTTATCAAAAATGATGTTGGTGAAGACAGAAAATATTACAATGGAAAAATTGCCACTATTAAAAGTATTCACAAAGACACCATAATTGTAACTATGCGCGATGAAGGCGTAGATTTTGAATTAAAAAAAGAAACCTGGGAAAATATTCGTTATCAGTTTAATAAAGAAAAAAATAAAATTGATGAAGAAATAATTGGTAAATACATACAATACCCTATTCGTCTGGCATGGGCAATTACCATTCACAAAAGTCAGGGCTTAACATTCGAAAAAGTAGTAATTGATGCGGGACAATCGTTTGCTGCAGGGCAGGTATATGTAGCGCTGAGCCGATGTACAACTTTATCAGGTATGGTGTTGTTATCGCGTATATCAGCACACGCTATTGGCACGGACGAACGTGTTGCACAGTTTGCATTACGTGCTTCGCAGGAAAGTGAATTGGAAAATTTGATTGCCTTAGAAAAGGTGAGGTTCCTTCAAAAAAAACTATTTGATGTTTTTAATTGGGACAAACCGGTAAAATTATTAGAAGCGTATGCACAATATGTTCCTGACCGTTCTCTGGAAAATAAACGCGATGCGATGATTTTAACTACACGCTTAATTCAGGCAGCATACGAACAAAGAGATGTTGCTGAAAAATTTAAAGAGAAGTTACCACAATTAATCAGCGATTACGATATTCAACATTCCCCGGAATTAAGTATTCGCGTAACCAAAGCAGTAGATTGGTTTGGAGAAAATATGCAAAGGAGTATGTTTATTCCATTGGTTAATCATTTATCGAATATTAATAATCAGGCACGCATTAGGAAATATTATAATTATGTTGTGGAACTTATTGGCGCTTTAGAATTACATTTAAAAAATTTATTTGAAATACATTACGGCGATAAACCTTTATATCATGGAGTTAATCAATACAAACAGTTTATCCCTGACTTACCGGCTAAATCAACAAAAGCAAAAGCTGATAAAGCTCATACGGCAATGGAATCACTGTATTTATATCAGCAAGGTTTAAGTGTGGAAGAAATTGTTCATGCCAGGGGATTAACAACCGGTACAATATTGCGGCATTTATTATCCTTCATCGAAACGGGTGAAACAACTTTAGATAATTTGGTTTCCAAACAAAAAGTGGAGCAAATAAAACAAGTTGTAAAAGAACTTGAAACAACCGACCTGGCATTAATACGTGGAGCATTAGGCAAAGCATATGATTATACTGAAGTAAAAATTGTTTTGGCAATGATTAGTGATGTATCAGCGTAAATATTTTTTTCACTTTAAATAAATGCTAATACCAATCAGCAGCGTGGTTGAGTTATTTTGAAGCTTCGCGAAGGGTAAGCATTGTGGAAGATATGTAATGCACTAAAATTTTTAGTATACTTGCATTACAAAAACCCGCACCAATTATGAATACTATTCCAACCGTTAACCTGGCTGATTTTTTATCAGGCGATCAGGTCTGCAAAAATAATTTCGTACAAAGTCTTGGAAAAGCATACCAGGAAGTAGGATTTGTTGCTGTTCAAAACCATGGTATTAATCAGCAATTAGTGGATGATTTTTATAAAGCTGTTGAGGACTTTTTTGCATTACCTGAGTCGGTAAAACAACAATATGAGGTACCGGGCTTAGCGGGACAAAGAGGATTCACTTCATTTGGAAAGGAACATGCCAAAAACAGCAGTGCCGGCGATTTAAAGGAATTTTGGCAAATTGGCCAAACCATTGAAGATGGTGAGGTGGTAAGTGATTACTATCCTGAAAATGTGAAAGTATCTGAAATACCGAATTTTAATGAATTAGGATATCAATTATATCGCAGCTTCGAGAAATCGGGTCGCAGCTTGTTGCAATCGCTCGCTTTATTTTTAGGATTAGATGAACATTATTTTGATGAAAAAATTCACAATGGCAATTCTATATTGAGGGCCATTTATTATCCCCCAATTACGCAAGAGCCGGCTTCTGCCATTCGCGCGGAGCAACATGAAGACATCAATCTAATTACACTGTTAGTTGGGGCCTCGGCTGATGGTTTGGAAGTAATGGATACTGCCGGCAACTGGGTAGCGGTAAAAACTGCCCCTACCGAAATTGTGGTGAATGTAGGAGATATGCTGCAACGATTGACCAATAATGTATTGTGTTCAACCACACATCGGGTGGTAAATCCGCCGCGTGAAAAATGGCACACTCCACGTTTTTCTATACCTTTCTTTTTGCACCCCAAATCAGAAATGAGTTTAAATTGCCTTCCGGATTGTATAACCGAAAGCAACCCGCTAGCTTACGAACCGATTACAGCTGGTGAATACCTCGACGAACGTTTACGTGAAATAGGGTTAAAAAAATAAGCTTTTAGCTTGTCACAATTTTAAAAATTTCATTTCACATTTTTGGGTGAATTACCAATCCACTGCATTTCACAAAAGATTTCTATTATTTTTGTGACCTAACAAAGCCGCGAATGCGGTAGTGAAGATTAAAACCCGAATTATGAAGAAATTATTGTTACTACTCAGTTTTGCTGCTATAATTGGCACAGCAAACGCACAAAAAGGCGCTATTGATGTTACCGGAATGCATATAGGATTGCAGGGCGGTTTTAACAGCGTATGGATTCTCAATCAAAACAATTACGGATTTCAGGAATTGGAATACGCACGAACATTCGGCTTTTCAACCGGATTAGCACTTGGTTATAATTTTAAAAATAACATGGGTGTTCAGGTAGATATAAATTATGCTACAATGGGTCAGGATTATTTTGATATCTCTAAAGACTTCAGCAATATTGATGTGAATGGCGATAATAAAGCAGAAAAAATTGAAACTTACCGTTATGTAAATTTATCTTATGTTCAAATTCCTATTCAATTCCGTTATCAAAGCATAAGAACTAAAAAACAAATTATTTCTTTCCACGCAATGGCTGGTCCTTCATTAGGATTTTTAGCCGGTGCTGATATGTATTACGAAGCTGATACAGCTTTTAATGGCAATTTGGTTTTAATTCCGGGTGATACCATCGACTATATGGTTCCGGAATTTGCGCAAACGGCAGGACCAGAATCAGCTGATGCTTATTTTTCTGGATTTGATTTAGGATTTAATTTAGCAATTGGTGCAGATATTTATGTAACAGAACAACTTTACATTACCCCTGCTGCTAAATTTTATTATGGATTATCAGATATTAATTCTGCTCCTACACGTGAACGCAGAAAAGATATGGATGTTCCTTCTTATACCGGTGCTTCTAAAAATGCATTTGGTGGTTTATCTGTTGGGATACATTATTTATTGAGTGCGAAATAAAATTTTATTAGGCATAAAAAAAACCGCAGTAAATCAACTGCGGTTTTTTTATTTTTTAAAATGTGATAAATTATTCTACCACAACATTTTTGCTAACTGCATTACCATTGCTGGTAATTTTTACAACATAAACACCGGCAGCATTATCGCTTAAATCAACCGGAATATTTACTGTTCCATTTACATTGTTTAACAATTTGGAATACACTTCCTGTCCTGTTACATTTAATACACTTACTTCAACCGCATCAACAGGTGATGAATTTAATTCAACATTAAACATACCCTGATTTGGATTCGGGTAAACATTAAATGCATTTAATGAAGAAACTTCTCCAATACCTGTACACACTTTCACTTCAACTTCAACACCTGTTCTTTCGCTAGGGCAAGCAAACACAGAGTTTCCTGTTACATGCCAGTCGTAAAAATAATACCAGCGTGATTCGTCAAAACTACTGTTGGTGATTGAAATTAAACCATCAACATTATATGGATAGTTTGTTCCTGCAGTACTACGTTTTAATTTAGGTGAAATATCGCCAAATGTTGCTGT
>DAORKJ010000004.1:0-1811 GCA_035439505.1 Chitinophagales bacterium | reverse complement strand
TCAGAACCTTCATGATTTACCTGACCAACATACGCATTTACCTCGTTGACAATTTCAGTTACATTCTCAGCATAAAACATAGTATTTTCAAAAAGTGGAGCGGTAAGCAAGGTTGCACCTGTTCCTAAAAAAGTACCACCAACTGCTGCACTATACCAATTAATTATACCATCACCTGTAGCATTAATTTCTGTAGCTGACCCAACACAAACCGGAGCAGCAGGACTAATAGTTGCTAACGTGCTTTCTACCATTTCAACAACGATAGTATCGGTATAAATATCACCGCATTCACGTTCAACAAAACAATAATACGTGCCAGGTTCTGAAATTGTAATTGTGTTTGTTGTAGCACCATTTGACCATGTATAACCAATACCAATTGGCGGAACATTTAATTCTACAGTTTCGCTTGCACAAATAGTTAACACACCCGGTGATAATTCATTGCCACCTGTATAAGCTAAATTTAATTCATCAATTTCTTCAGGTTGTCCGGTTAATGTAAATGGCATAGCCATCACATTGTTATCATCACTTTCTTCTATATAATTTAAATTTGGATCAACTGTAACAACGATATAATACTCACCATTACAAACACCTTCAGGAAGTACAATTTCCATACCGTCTAAATACCAGTCATAAATATCCAAATAACCAACGGATATACCTTGATTAGAAATTGCGCAGCTATAATTACCTCCACCTAAACCATAATTTTCAATATCGTTTGTGATTACTGTTTCATCATCTTCACGACAATAACCGTAATTACCTGGTGAAGCGCAGTTCGCTAAATCCATTAAACAAAATCCCATCTTAGTACCGTAACCTAAAATTGGCCATTCTGTAGGGTCCTCAACACCATCGATTGGTTTTCTTAACGTATAAACACCCCAATTGTCGGTATGGAAGTGACCGTGGTCAGGGTGATAGGTCATGCTACCTGCAGCCTTTTCCCAATAGGTCATTTCACTACCATTTTTATGATAAATCCTTTGGTTAATAATTTGTCTAGGAATAGTGCCGTCTGGACAAGTTTCCAATCCGGTTGGGTCATAAATGGTATCCTCACCGCATACATAGTAATCGGTTGATATTACGCGTAATGGACCATGCCCGATATTTGGAGTTCCAATACCCAATTGAATAAGGCCAGGGTTAATAATCACATTGCCTGGTTCTTCAAACTGGTCGTGCGAAAGGGTAATGTCGGGTAACAAATCACATTCATCAGATCCGTCTAAACAATGGCAATCAGTAGCATTGGTAACAGTACACTGGTTGTAAGCCACCAATGGAGCAGCAGCCAGGAAAAGGAGTACTAATTTTTTCATATTAATTTTTTGATGAGGTTAATGCCCTTTTAAAAGGTGACGAAAGTTAACAATTTTTTAAATACCCGCAAAAAACAGCTCCAAGTATGAGATTATTATGGCAATTAGCAGAAAATTAATATGTCACAAAAACGCCTAATTTTAACAAAAAAATAACCCCCAACCTGATGGCCGGGGGTTAAACTTATTATTTATGTGAGGTAAACCTTATTTAATTTCCCAGGTTTCAGAACCTCTGATGAGTTTATCTAAATCGCCTTCGCCTTTACCTAAAGCAGCATTTAATTGTTCATTCATTAAATCTTCGTAAGTAGCGCGTTTTGGTGTGGCATAAAATACACCAAATGGGCGAGGTAAATGACCTTCAACTGTTGGGTTGTCGAAAATACGAGCTAAAATTTGTGCTTTGTATATATCCGTTTCATCGTGCACCCACAAATCATCTTTGGTATAACCCGCATTTAAATCAAC
>DAORKJ010000003.1:56105-87526 GCA_035439505.1 Chitinophagales bacterium | reverse complement strand
TCATCGCCCTCTCTTAAAAATCTCGGAGCATTAGGTTGTATCATTAATTCTTTTTGTGTAACAACCTTATCGAATAATTGCGCACTTTGCATTTCTTTAGTATGCGCAAATCCCATAAAATTCCAGGTAGTTAACGCTTCAGGCATTGTAAAGGTGAAAGCAATATTACCTTCAGCATCTGTTTCCAAATGAGGATAAAAAAAGGCTGTTTCATTTAAATTGGTTCTAGTACCTACCTGTTCCAGACTATTATTGGATAATGTGTTCGAATTTGTCACAGGTTCAATTGAAGCCTTACCATTGGCTATTGCACCCAACCCCATTGACTCTTCACTTTCCAGCATTTTTGATTTTTCGACAGCGGTTTCCATTAAAACAGGAGCTCCGGCAAAACTTCTGTTATCCAAACGATCCATGTCACCATCAGCAAAATAATAATCACGGTAATAACTCACTCCCCAATAAATACCAAACCAGTTTAGGGTTGTATAATTAAATGTTAGGCCGGATACTCTTTTGTACCAATCGTAATCGGTATACACTAAATTTTCTCCATTGCCAAAACCAACACCTGTCCAATATTTATAGGTATAAGACGATGGCCATGAAACACTATTCCAATAATGTCCGACAAAAGCATCGAGAGAAGCATCATACATATTTGCCAATAATTCTGCTGCCACCTTTTCACCGTTGTTGCCTGTGATTTTTATTTTCCAGGTTTCGGTTGCTCCGGGTTGTAATTTATCGCGATGTGTTTCGAGGGTTAATTTTAAATCTTTATTATCCCAAGGCACACTGATAAAATATTGTTGATTATAAAAACGACCATCTTTTATAAAACAAATTTGTGCGGATACACCACCTCTATCGCTTTCGCTTATTGGGATTTCAATATCCATTACTGTTGCATTACTTCCACGGTTACCAACTTCAGGCAGGGTAATCCATTTTCTGGCAGCTTTTCCATCGGCTCGGGTAATTTCTAATAAGGCATTAATATTTTTAGCGCTACTGCCAATATTTATTACAGCATTTTCACCGGGTTTATACGATTTGGACTCGGTAGTTGTAAAATTATATTTTGGTGTAGCTGCATAGTTGCCCTGATTTAATACACTGATGTATTTTATCACTTTAATAACCTCACCACTGATATCAATTGCACTTACTTCAATTTTATATACACCTTGCTTTAATGCAGCAGTATTTAATACCAGCGAATCTGATTTTTCTGTCGACCACTCTGCTTTAAGCACAGAACCTGTTACCGGCCATGCATACATATTGGATTCATCAGCATATAAATCGTGTGGAAATAATTTATAATATTCCTCTTTGCTCATTGTGTATACATCCTGTTGCTGCCAGGTTCTTTCTCTGAATAATTTATTAGGCGTTTCCAGTGCAAATATTTCCACTTTTCCGTTTGCGGTAATTCGTGAACCGTTTAAATTATTGGTGGTAATATTTAAGGTTACATTTTTACCGGTATTTATGGTTTCAGGTGCATTTACAAATAAATTGAGTGCGGTGTAACCAACAGTTACATAAGTTTCCTGACTTCTGGTTTCACCTGACACATCTGTTATATCAACATAAACGGTATAAGAAAAGTGAGGCAATAATTTTTTGTCGGCAGTTAAATCGGCAATTGCTTTAAATGTTACTGCAAATTTTCCTTCTGCATCGGTGGTTGAAGTTCCGTTGGTTATTTCCATTTCTGCAGAAACAGGAGCCGGTTTGCGCCACCAATAATAATCGCTGTAATAGTAGGGATAATAGGTGTTTCTTACCACGCGGTAAGCCACCTTCGCATTATCAATATTTGCACCTGCGTAAGATATTGCTTTTCCTGTTACGGTAATTGTATCGCCAAGCACAAAACCTCCAGTTACGGGGTCGTTACTAACCGAAAATGTAGGGCGTTTATATTCTTCCACAGAAAAAAATGTGCTTCCGGTTTCGTTGCTTATGCGCATTTGTCCGGTAATACCTGTTTGCGGCGTTGTAAACGTTCCGTTAAATGAGCCATAATCATTTGTAGTGACATCTATTTTGGCGACAACCTGGCTATTCACATCGTAAAATAGAATAGTTGATTTTTTATTCGCAACAACAGTTTGTTTTTTACCATCGTAACTGCGTTCAACCATTATCCCTTTAAAATAAATGGTTTGTCCCGGGCGATATATTGCTCTATCGGTGAAAAAATAGGTTTGAAAGGTTGAGTTAGTATTAGGTTTGTTCTCTTTGCTGATATAATAATTATCACCGGAACTTAAAAAGTCTTTATTATAAGTAATACTAAAGCTGAAATAATAATAATCTTTTATCAATGGGTCGCTAACAGAAAACATTCCATTTTCATCAGTAGTATATGTTTTTAAAGGATTGTAGTTATAATCTCTTTTGTTATAATCATATTCTTTTCTGAATGTTTGAATACTTGCACCTTTAATGGGTTTACCGGTTGATCTGTCCAACACATAAAAGTCTTTATTAGGAGTACCATAATAATCGTTACCGGAAGCGAAATACGATAAATTTGAAATAATGATTTCCTGAGCAATTAATTTATTTTCGCTAAATGTAAACGCGGCATTCGTGCTGGCGATTAAATAGTAACTTCCAAGCGGTAAACCGTCTACTTTTATTTCAGTAAAATGGTCCTGATAATCGCCATCTACGGGTAATAGCTGGCTCCATGATTTATAAACGGGATATTTGGTTAGTTCGTTAAACTTAACATCATATTCCATCACTTTAATTTTGTCAATGTCTTTTTGACTTACTTTAATCACACGTAAAAAAACAGTATCAACATTGCGGAAACCTACACCAACCCGAAAAGGTTTTTCCGGTACGTTTATTTGTTCGGCAACCAGTGTTAATTCTTTTTGTTCAATTGTAGCTTTTAACGAGGCACAATTAATGGCGCCAAGGCTATTTGGGAATTTTTTAATGGCATCATCACAAATTTTAATAGCAGTTTCGTATTCCCATTTATATTCCGGGCCGGCTAAAGGAACATATTTGCTACCAAGGCTGTAATGGTGTTGAGCAATTAGAAAACTAATTCTTGTTGAACTACTGTCGTTTGCGTATAATTTTTCTTCTGCAATTAATGCATTTAAATACAAACTGTCTTTGTTATTAATTATCGTATTGTTTTTTGCAAAGTTTAATCGTTTAATATCCACATCAATTAATGCAGCCGGATAAGGGTCGTACAAATGTGCTAAGGTAAGATCCTGAAAAATGCGCAATGCAAGTAGTTTTTTAGACTCCACTTCTTCGGCAGAAAACACAAATCCGGCAAAAGCCTTATTACTGCCAAACACTACGGGGTTATCAATATTAAATGCATAAGCCGGGTCGGTGATATACACTTCGTCGTTCATTAAAAAATCTAAAGCGCGATGTGCTAAAAAATCGTACATGGTTGGGCGCAACATTTGACCATATTCATCACCTTTTATTAAAATTTCGTTGTAACGTGAGGTTTTAACTTTTTTTAGTTCTTCTCTGTTAGCAATAGAGGCCACATATAAATCGTATGTTTTTTGATGTAATGTGGTAACATCCCAGGTGCTGATATCCTCATTATTAAAGTCAACAGTTTTACTTCTATTGTTAAAACGCCATCTGTTATTGGTATAATAATTCCAATAAATTTCGGCAGTCATACTTTGTAATACACTTTTAATTACACCTGATGAAGTTTCAATTTCTTCCTGGAATAAATGAATTGCTTTTATTTGTTCATTTTCTTCCACCATACTGGTGTATTTGGCTTTATGTATAATTGCTTTGACAATCTGCTCGTCATTTTTTTCGTTTTTGGCATACACATAAATTGCTTCAGCAGCTTTGAGGGCAGAAGCCGGCAATCCCTGACCTTCAAGAGAGTCTACAATTGCCCATTCTTTTTCGTAACCGTTCCAGTTACCGTTATCGGGATTTTGCATAGTTTGATAGGTTATAGCTGAAACCAAAGCTCCGGCAATTAATAAAATAGCTAAGAGCATTACACTTTTCCGCTTCATATATCGTATTGTTTTTTCCTAAGTTAATTTAAAAAAATGATTATGTTTTGAATTGAGATACAGCTACAGGGCAAATTGCATAAATTAAACAACAAAATGTTTGCCGCTATTGCGTTTCAGGTATACCATAAGGACTACGTCAATCCAAAAATGGGCAGTCATAGCAGCATATATTCCTGAAAACGGCAACAGATAGCCGAAACCGGCACTCACCAGCAGCAAAACCATGCCATAAATAAACATTGGGCGATCTTTGGGATTTAAATAACCATGCAGGGCAATAAAAATTATGGCTGTAGGCCAAATGCCAATCCAGGGTTGAATAGCACCCCGAAACAACAATTCTTCACCCACTCCTGCGCACAATGAAAGTAAAAATATTTCCGGTGTGCTGACGGTGAATTTTTTCATCAAATCCGCAAAAAAATACCTGGTAGCATCCAGCATGCGTCGCTCCAGCAAAAACACCAGCGGAATTAAGGTTACAAGTGCATACAACGTTCCGGTAATACATTGACGCAACAGCGATTCGATGCTAACATTTAATATCGAAAACCAAACCTCTTTATGAAAAAAATAGATAAGTAATAAGCCAAGGCCACCAATACCAATTAAGGTGACAAATCCGGCTATGAAAATAAATTTTTTAGGATTGTTTATTGAACCCACTTAATTACTGATGTACTATATTGTTTAGAAGAAGTAACATGTCCTTCAAAGCTATCAGAAAGTTCAACACTTTGCGTTACTTTAATCACTTTAGGCCAACCGGTTTTTTCATCCACTTCGCCAGTGCCTTTAATATAAGCGTCAAATTTAATGTTACTCATTTGTGCGGCAACTTCTGCCGGTATTTGCGATTTATCAATTTCAATGTCTGTTCTGAAATTAATAAAAGCAACTCCATCTTTCCTGTCTGCCAAAGTATACGTATTAATTAATACAATAGGCACGCCCTGCATTTGTGAAGCCACAGTAAGGTCCCAGCTTTCGCCAATTTTTACAGCAGAGTCGGGATAATTAATAAAATAATTTTCCAGTGTTTCGGTAGGTGTTCCCAATTGAGCGGCAATCATATTGTCATCAATGTTTTGGCCGACAATAGCTTTAACTTTAGCGATAATTCCTTCATAACCCCTGATATCAGTGGCTTCTCCGGCGCTCGACATCATAATTGTTAATGGAGAATTTACCAAGCAGTCTTCAATTTTTCTATTCATATCGGCTTGTGGGTCAGCCAATGCTTTGCCATATTTATATTCAATAGTTGAAGTGTCTGCTTTAATAGTTTCGCGAACATCTTTTAAGATAAACTCCATTTTATAGTCGGTGTTTTCTTTTGAAAGAATACGCAAACTAACTTTTCCAAATTTATTTGACTTGTAATTTATTTTGAAGGTGTCCTGTGCTTCACTCATGGTGGAATTTACATTACTTTCCACAATATAAGTTGTACCAACTACCGGTTGAAAACGCAATAATATTTTTTCATCTGCCACCGGGCTGTTCAAATTAATGGAAACGCTGGTATCATTACTTGTTGTTGCAGTGGTGTCGTTTAATGTCTTATCTTTATCATCAGAAACATTTTTTTTACAGGCAGTAAAAACAAGTCCTGTAACAAATAACAACAACAATAATTTTTTAGTAATATTCATTTTTCAATTTTACATTTGTTTGCGGCAAATTGCCCACAAATGCAAAACTACGCCAAATACCATGCAAATTTCAGCCAACCATAAAAAATCATTTGCAGAAGCATATGCTTCGTTAAACGACAATCAGCGCAAAGCGGTTGATACTATTGAGGGTCCGGTTTTGGTGGTTGCAGGTCCGGGAACAGGAAAAACACAAATTTTAGCCGTGCGAATAGGCAAAATTTTAATGGAAACTGACACGCTTCCGGATAATATTCTCTGTTTAACGTATACCGACGCCGGCACCATTGCCATGCGTAAACGTTTACTCGATTTTATTGGTCCCGATGCTTATCGAGTGCATATTTACACCTTCCACGCATTTTGTAATGACGTAATTCAGGCTAACCTCGATTATTTTGGTAAACGTGAACTTGAACCTATTTCTGAGTTGGAAAATGTTAACCTGATAGAACAACTGTTAGAAGAATTACCTCTTAACCATCCGTTAAAAAAATTGAAAGGCGATAAAAGTTATGAAGTAGGACGGCTGAATAATTTTTTTAAAATGATGAAGGATGAAGATTGGGATGAACAAAAAATAAATCAAACAATTGATGCCTATATCGCCGATTTACCGAACAGAGAAGATTATATATATAAACGTGCAAATGCCAAAACAGGTGTAAAAGTTGGTGATGTAAAACAAAAAGAATTGCAGGCTGAAGTTGACCGTATGGAAAAAACACGGGCTGCTGCCAATATGTATCCCGAATATGTATCACGCATGCGCGCCATGGGGCGATACGATTACAGCGATATGATTTTATGGGTGATAAAAGCCTTTCGCGACACTTCACCTGCAGGAGAAAACATGTTGCGCAACTATCAAGAAAGATATTTATATTTTTTGGTGGACGAATTTCAAGATACCAATGGTGCGCAAAATGAAATACTGAATTTATTAATTAGTTATTGGGATATACCAAACGTATTTGCCGTTGGAGACGACGACCAAAGTATTTATGAATTTCAGGGAGCCCGTGTAAAAAATATCATGGATTTTTATCAGTCGTATGAACGTGAAATTGAAGTTGTTGTGCTTACCGATAATTATCGCTCACATCAGGCGATTTTAGATGCGTCTCGTGTGATTATTGAAAAAAATGAAGAGCGACTGATCAATAAATTAAAAAATTTATCGAAAGTACTTACCGCAGCGCATACCGACAGACAACATATTACCGAACCTGCCATTATTGAATACCAAAATCCGGCACAGGAGCATGCGGGCGTGTTGATGGCAATTGAGGCTTTATTAAATAATGGTGTTCCTGCAGAGGAAATTGCAGTTTTATATCATAAACACGCACAAGCGGAAGAACTCATCAACGTTTTTGAAAAAAGAGGTTTGCCTTATCAGGTGCGTAGAAAAATAAATATTTTGGAATTACCGCTGGTAAATCAAATGATTAATATTTTAACTTACCTGGGTGATGAAAGTAAAAAACCACATAGCGGTGAATATTTATTATTTGAAATAATGCATTATCCGTTTTTTGGTATACATCCGCATGATGTTGCTGCAATTTCTGCATGGATTAGTGCAAAACGAGACAGAACATTTACCTGGCGCTCGGTTTTGGCAGATAAATCGGTATTAAATACGATTAAACTGCGCAGTCACGAAGCCATTGATAAGTTTGAAGAAAAATTAACCCACTGGTTGTCTGAGTCTTTTAACCTGACACTGCAAATGTTATTTGAAAAAGTGTTAAACGAAAGTGGCATGTTGCAGTATTTATTACGTGGAGAAAACAGGGTATTTAATTTAGAAGTAATTACCACCTTATTTGACCATATTAAATCGGAAGGTTTGCGTTTGCCGAGATTAAATATTCATCAATATTTAGATACATTGGAGCAAATGCAGGTACACGATTTAAAAATAGAAATACAAAAATCTATTTCTAAAACCGGCGGCGTAAATTTTATTACTACCCATTCCAGCAAAGGATTGGAATTTGAGTATGTATTTTTAATTGGCTGCAATAGTGATAAGTGGGAAAAGTCGAGAGCAAATAATCAAAAATTTGTATTGCCCGATACCTTGACATTTACCGAAAGCAGCAATAAAATTGAAGGACTGCGCCGTTTGTTTTATGTGGCAATGACCAGAGCGAAACAACATTTATATATTTCCTACGCTTCACATACCAATGAGGGTAAAGATGCTGAACCATCTGCATTTATAGCCGAATTGAAAGAGGGCACCGGCTTAATACAACAGCCCAAAACCATTGCAGAGGAGCTGTTGGCGGAATATAAAATCACCGCATTAATGGAAACGCCTAAGGTGATGATTACCTTGTTTGACAAGGAGTACATTCAACAAAAAGTAGAACATTTTGTGATGAGTGCTTCAGCCTTAAATGCTTATTTAGATTGCCCGGTAAAATATTATTTTGAAAGAATTGTTGGTGTACCTGCTGCCAAAAACGATAGTATGTCATTTGGTTCTGCTGTGCATTACGCATTGAGAAGAATGTTTGAACGCATGCGCGAAGCAGAAGGTCATCCTTTTCCAACCATTAATGTTGTGCTTAGCGACTTTTTATATGAGATGCGCAGAAACGAGGATTCATTTACTGAAAAACAATTTCAAAATCGCCTCGATTTAGGTAAACAGGTATTGACTGATTATTATAATAAGTATATCAATCATTTTAATAAAGTAGTGGTACTGGAATATCCTATTCGCAATGTAATAATGGACGATGTGCCAATAACCGGTGTGTTTGATAAAGTTGAATTTAACGGTAATGATGTAAACGTTGTTGATTACAAAACCGGTAATGCTGACAGAAGTAAAGAAAAGTTATATCCGCCTCATCCAAAAGATCCGAATGGCGGTGATTATTGGAGACAAATTATGTTCTATAAAATATTGCTCGACAATCAAAAATATAAACCTTGGAAAATGGTAAGCGGAGAAATTGATTTTCTTGAAAAAAATGAAAAAGGTGATTTAGTAAAATATCGTTTTCCAATTGTTCAGGATGAAGTAGATGTGGTGAAAGCACAAATAAAAGAAGTATATCATCAAATTAAAAGTTTAGCATTTACCGAAGGTTGCGGAAAAGAGGATTGCAAATGGTGCAATTTTGTAAGAGAAACTGCACAATAATATGAATAACATGATGAAACAAAATTATACCGTTCACCCTTGGCATGGCATAAGCGCAGGAGTTAACGCACCCGATGCTGTTACGGCATTTATCGAAATAGTGCCAACGGATACTGTAAAGTACGAAATTGATAAAGCGAGCGGATTTTTAAAGGTTGACCGGCCACAGAAATACAGCAATGTATTACCTTGTTTATATGGATTTATTCCGCAAACTTATTGTGGTCAGAAAATTGGTGATTATTGCTCATCAAAAACAGGACGTACCGGAATATATGGAGATGGAGACCCGTTGGATATATGTGTGTTTACCGAAAAAAATATCACACATGGCAATATTATAGTTCCGGCCACACCAATAGGCGGATTCAGGATGATTGACGGAGGTCAGGCTGATGATAAAATTATTGCCGTAATGTATCACGACGAAATTTATTCCGGATGGGACGATATTGACCACATGCCATTGTCGCTGGTTGAACGTTTAAAACATTATTTTTTAACCTACAAGGCTATGCCCGGAGCGCCCAATAAAGCAGAAATTACACACTTATATAATAAACAGGAAGCGCGTGAAATAATTAAAGCTTCAATGGAAGATTATTTCAGTCTCATAAAATCTGAATAATTATTTACGCATTTGCCACAATATTGATATGCGCAAGGTGATGTTCACAATGCCATGCATATAATGCTGTATTAACAAACAAAGTAATTTCTTTACCAGAAGCCGGATGAATAAAAGTTTTTTGAAAATCAGCTTCGTTCATAGCATGTAAAACGGCTACCCAACGATGATGCACACCTTTGATTATTTGCAAAGAATCGTGAATTGGAAAAGTAATACTATCTGCCATTTTCGCCCAAGCCGATTCGTTATAGGCTTTTATTGTGGGTTTATCTTCTGTTAAGGCCAGCTTTAGTCGAATAATACTATTCATATGACTGTCGGCGCAATGATGCACTACTTGTCTTACCGTCCAACCATCGGGCCTGTATGGTGTATCTAATTGTTGTTCGGTTAAATTTGAAGTTGCAGCAATTATTTTATCGGGAAACGATTGAATGGTGGAGATATAGTTGTCCAGTAAGGTAGTAGAAAAAGCAGTTGGAGCAATAAATTTTCCAACCGGGTATTGTAGGTTTTGCATTTTATTGAATTTGAAATGGAATACATTTCAATGCGGAAATTAGTTCATTAAAATGTATAATTATAAACGAATAAACGACAACGATGATGTTTGATTATTCGCATTTACCTGTATAAAATATACGCCGGGGGTAAAAAGACTTACATCATAATTTAACAGCACTACACCTTTGTCAACAGATGTTTTATTTTCGCTTGCCATTAACTGCCCAGTAATATCATAAATACTGATATTGATGTCGCCGGAGTTTAATAAACTAAAATAGACATCTATGTATGCTGTTGACGGATTCGGAAACACTTTAATTTCTAAACCTTGCATTTCGTTTATGTAATAGCCACAATTTGCTAAAGGGACATCAACTGTATTTAAAATTGCATCGGGATATCCAATTAAACCATCGGGATTAAACATTAAAATTGGATCGTAAAACTCAGACAAGATTAAAATATTACCTAGGTCATCAGTACCAATTGTCTGAAAATAATTATTATAAATAACCGGCCAACTACTCAGTACACTAAATTGGTCTAATTGATATAATGTGTCTCCAAGCATCCAGCTTAATGTTTGTGTTTGTTGACTATAAGTTAAAATGCTTGTTTTAACATCAAGGAATACGTTTACATCCAGACCTGAACAGCTGTAAATTGTATCGTTCGTTGATAAAAACATAGTGCCATTTTCTTTAGCAACACATATAACATTGCCATCCATTTCCGGCAAACCATCCTCTCCCCACAACTTCGACTGCCATGTGTTTTGATCATAAACAAACATGCTGTCAATGCCAATAATGTATGCAGTTGTGTCAGCTATGATAAAATCATAAAAATAAAGTTCACTCTCATTAAAAACATGCATTACATCCCATGAACCCCCATTTTGTTTTAATAACGAATTATTACCCAACAACCAAAAATTATTTTGTTTATCCATTTGCACAAATTCAATTTCTGATACTAATGTATCTAGTCCAAAAGCTGCCAATGAATAATATTGCCATGTCACCCCATCGAACTTGACAATTAATTCAGGAAAGATAAACCAGGTATTTATTGAATCGCAAAGTACATTAAGTAAACGATTATCTGTATAGCCGGTTATTTTATCGTTATAATTTGTAAAATGTCCACTTTGTAGCAACCCCAGATTACCCATTTCATAAATCCAAAAGGCATTGTTAATACCAATATAAATATCGGAACTCAATGCTTGATCAATTTGGTAAAGCGGAATGGAGCTTTGTTCGCCTGATGCATTTAATTTTATTAAATCCCAATGCTGGTAATATATATTATTTTCTAAATCTACCCCTTCTATTGTATAACGGTTTATAGTATCTAAAAACAATTCAAAATTTAAAGTTTGATTTAACTTGTCAAAACGCGCATAATATGTGTGGTTTGGAGCAACTGCTGAAATGGCGATTTGATCTTGTAAAATAATATTGCCGGATAGTAATTTAAAGGCACTTTGGTAGCCGGCTATATCTTCAACGGCTTGTATTTCCTGAACATCAAATTTATACCAACCAGCACTATTATACACGATAATTCCGCCCGTTAAAATTTGCATATCATCCTTTCCATAGGTGACTTCTGCGGGAATTACTATCCAATAATTATTTTCACTATCAATAACAAACGATGATGGATAAATTGCATTAAAAGGAAGTTGCTCAAACGTAGCAACTTCAGTAATATTTTCATTAAGGGTATAAATAAAATAGCCAAAAAAATTACTTGTTACCAGCGCGTAAACATTGCCAACATCATTTATTGCAAGTTGGATTTTATTACTTGATACGGGTAATGTAAAAACATCACAATTGTTTGTCGTGGGATTATATTTATAGATGGTATTATTAGCGTTACTAAACCAAATATTACCTTTTCCATCAATTTTGAGATTATATAGGAAGTATGTATGTGCTAAGGCGGTATCAATAACATCTGATTCGATTCTTTTTATAATATTATTTTTTAGGAAAAATAATCCTGTTGTGGAAGAAATCCATTTGTTTCCATCCTCATCAACTTCAATTGCATTAATACTACCACTTATGCCCGAATTACTTTCACTAAAAAAGACCTGTTCACCTGTGTCGTTATTATAGGCAATAATTGCAGAACTGGTTGTTATCCAGGTGTAATTGCAATCAAATGCTATATCATCTACGTTATTATGTGTTTGCCATGAAATCCATTGATCAGATTGGCTAAATGTTGTGTTGTATGCCGTTAGTAATAATAGGAGGGTTAGGGTGTTTTTCATAATGTGTGTTACTATAACGCTAAAAATGGTCGAAAAATATGAATATGATAAGAATTGACTCTTTTTACCCAAAATTTTAACCAATGCGTATCTTAGTGTCTTAAGTAAAAAAAACAGGAAAGCGGTATGCCGGATAAAACGAGTTTATATGCGCCACTATTGGTGGAAACAGCCTGGGAGGTTTGTAATCAGGTAGGAGGAATTTATACAGTGGTAAGGAGTAAAGCTCCTGAAATAGTGGATAAATGGGCCGGCAATTACTGTATGGTTGGGCCTTTGCTGCATAGCAAGCTGCCTGCTGAGTTTGAAGAGGGTTTCGATTATGATGATGCTTTTGGGCAGGCTGTGTTGGAGATGCGAAAATTGGGTTTTGAAATACATTACGGCCGCTGGCTAACAGACGGTAAGCCCAAAGTGGTATTAATGCCGCCAACACAGGTGTACGATAAGTTGAAAGATATTCGAACCACATTACTGCACGACCACAAAATCAATATTTTTAACCCTGATGATTTATTGCAACAGGTTATTGCTTTTGGTTATTTGGTTACACAGTTTTTAACTACGCTCGAGCAGTTACAAAAAGGCAATCCAATAATTGCGCATTTCCACGAATGGATGACAGGTATGCCAATTGGAGCAATTAAAAAAGAAGGATTGCGCATAAAAACCGTATTTACCACACATGCTACTTTGTTGGGAAGATATATTGCCGGTAACGACGATAATTTTTATCGCAACTTAAGCAATTACGATTGGCTGCAAATGGCTCAAAAATTTTATATCGAGCCACAAACCAGACTGGAACGTATGGCTGCTAACGATTGTGATACGTTTACTACTGTAAGTGATATAACAGGAAAAGAATGCGAATTTTTATTAGGCAGAAAACCGGATATGATTTTACCAAATGGTATCAGCTTGCCGCGATTTTTAGCTACACATGAATTACAAAACCTGCACGGTCAGTTCCGAAATAAGATTGATGAATTTGTGATGTCGCACTTTTTTCATTCTTATACTTTCGATTTAGATAAAACAGTTTATTTTTTCACCTCAGGCAGATATGAATATCACAACAAAGGATATGATTTAACGCTGGAGGCATTAAAGCGATTAAACGACCGCATGAAAAAAGAGAATACTGATAAAACAGTAGTCATGTTTTTTATTACCAAGCGGCCATTTGAAACAATTAATCCGCTGGTGTTGCATGCACGCGCAGCAATGGATGATATTCGTTCAACATGTGAAGAGATGTTGAAACAAATACGCGAAAAATTATTTAAAGCTGCGGCAACAAATGTGGATCCCAATGTTCCGGAATTAAATGATTTTATTGACGATTATTGGAAATTTCGATATCGCAAACAAATACAAAGCTGGAAGAGCGACTTTTGGCCAATTGTAGTTACGCATAATTTAAAAAATGATGCAGGTGACGAAATTTTAGGCTACCTGCGCTCTCACGATTTAATCAATAAACCCGGTGACAAAGTAAAAATGGTATATCATCCTGATTTTGTTGCGGCTACGTCACCATTATTTGGAATGGAGTATCCGCAATTTGTAAGAGGATGCCACCTGGGTTTGTTTCCAAGTTATTATGAACCGTGGGGTTATACACCACTAGAGTGCGTTGCACGCGGGGTTCCGGCCATTACCAGCGACTTGAGCGGATTCGGAAATTATTGCCAAACTAAATTCCGCAACCTCGACGAAAAAGGCATTTATATTGTAAAACGCAAAACAAAAACCTTTGACGAAAGTGCAGATGAATTATGTGAAATGATGTACAATTTTGTGCAGCTAAGCCGACGTGAACGTATTATTTTAAGAAATACGGTTGAGAGTTATGCCGAAAATTTCGACTGGAGTAATCTGGCATCTAATTATGAAAAAGCATATCAATTGGTGTTGCAGGGAAAATAAATATCACTAAATTAATTCGAATTAAAAGTAGCTTAAATTTATACAACCATTTATATTAATTGCGCGCTAAATTTTTTTCAATAGATAGCAAACAAAAAACCCCGACGAATTAACACCGGGGTTTTTTATGTAGTAATTAGTTATTTAATTACAATTTAACGATGTTACCAGAAGTAACTGCATCACCTGCAATTACACGATAAACATAGTTACCAGCAGGAAGTGTAGTAACATCAACGCTATAAGCATGGTTACCGGCAACTTCATTTGCATTAGCAACAGTGTAAACTTCCTGACCCATCATGTTGATGATGCTTACAGAAACTTCAGCAGCAGCTTGTAAATTAAAGCTGATAGCAGCAGTTGTAGAAACAGGGTTAGGAGAAACCACAACACCTGAAACTAAGTTTACATTTTCAACACCTAATACGATAGGATCGCTACCATCGCATTTGAAACATCTGTCCCAGCAATACTGTAACATAACATCAGCATCAGGGATAACTAATGTACGGTTGATGTTTCCACCACCATCATCAGTTCCACAACTGTCAGTTGCAATTGTATTAGCAGCATCTGTTCCTTCGTTTGTTCCCCAGTTGTCGTTTACAAATTTGTAAGGCTGAGTCATACCAATAGAAGCAGTTGGATAAGTAACAGTGATAGACCACACGTTGCTACCCATGTCTGTTAAAGCACAAGTTGGATCAGCAGGTGCCCAAGATACCATAGGAGTTCCAGCGTTTTCAGCAGCAAGTGCACCAAAATCGCCACCAATTCTGATACCACCAGGAAGCAGTGTATTACCTGCAGCTAAGTAGTCTGTAATGTCAACCATATAGGTAACATTTACCTGTGCGTTAACTGCACCGGCTACAAACAAAATTGAAAGTAAAGAGTAAATTTTTTTCATAACTAAACTGTTTTTTAAGCTTAAAAATTAAAATATCAGCCTAAAGTTAAAGATTATTTCAATAAAAACGCCCTAATTTTTAACAAGAAATTGACTGTAGAATATAATATTGAACAGTTGCTCTTGTTGAGTTTTCACCCCTCTTATCAGGTGTAAATTTTTCGACGTTAAAAAACATTTTCAGAAGGCTAATAAAATTGAATGTGGCGGTATAATTGGCTGATAGCCGATAACTTAGGAGTTATAAAGAGGTGGGTAATAGTTAGTTGCAAAACCAGTGTTTAAGGTAATTAATTGGTAAAACCTGAAATTGTAGTCATTACAATAAGTAAGGATTTTTAAAAATGCGGCAAGTTTTGAGAGGCGTAAACCCCGTGCTTATAGCAGACTCCGGCTTGGTTTGGGGTTCTTCCGCTTAGCTTAAATAACCAGGAAGAACACAATTGCCAACTAGTCAATTATTTCGCCAATGGTAGCAAGCGTTAAAGGAGTGCCTACCATACGCACATTGGCCGGTATTTTACCTATGGTGCCTGAAACCATAACGAGTAATCCTTCTTTCTTAAAATCATCGGGCAACATTACAGGCAAATAACGGGTAATGTCATTTCTGCCATTATCAACCTCAATCACAAAGGTTCCGGCAATAAGTTTAATTGTACCTTTTGTTTCAGGTAAAAAACCAACTGAATCAAATGGAAATAAATCTTTCACGGCATCTTGAATTTTTTGTGCATCAAATTGTTCGGTTGATTCAGATTTTATGTCTTTAATTTTAATTGGAGTGCCCATCATCCGCACATTAGGGTCGCTTTTTAAAATGGTAGCACTAAATGTTATAGCGGTATTGGCAACTAAAAAATCTTGCGGTAAAAAATCGGGAACATACCGTTTCGTTTCACCGTTTATTTCCTGCTCAATTAAGAACACATCGCCAATGGCAATAATTTTTCCGTTTGCATTGCTAATAAAACCGACAGAATCGGGGTCTGGCAAGGTTTGACTTACTTTTTCTTCAGACAATGTTTCGCCATTATTCGGATTGGGTTTGGTGCGGTATAACACTCTAATCATATTGAGTTTGAGCGGAGTGCCAACCATTTTAACATTAGTTGGAATACGCCCGATAGCACCTTCAAATACCACTTCCTGATTGTTAATACAATATTTTTCAGGCAAATTAACCGGCAAATAGTATTGGGTAAAATTCGCTTTGTCCACCTTAATTACCCAAGTATCGTTTTTTATCACTACTGTCCCTATTTCTATACTTTTAACGCCAACGGAATCAAAAACATAAGATTGCGCCGAAGCAGCGCCAAAACCTAGAATCAGGATTAAAAAGGTGTACAAAGTTTTCATACGCATTATGTGGCTAAAATTATACCAAATTGTTTTGAATCTGCACTTTTTAACTCCAGGATGAGATTGAAAAATACTTTTTTGTAACTTTATTCAACCATGAACCGAAGATTAACACTTTTACCGATATTGTTTTTGAGTGCATTTAACCTGTATGGTCAGGATTGGGCACTATTTCCGCAAGGCCAAAAAAGTACATTTTTATATTCTACCTATATAAATCTTATTTACGGGTTAAACCCGCATATCGTAATTACGGATGGTGATACCACTACTTCTTATTTTGCCTATGAAAACATAGATTTTAATGAATATACCTGTCAGGAAACCGTTGATGCTTATTTCCCTATAGACGGGTATGATATGCTTCCAGGACTCGACTCCATTGTTTATGTTAACGGGCAAACATCGTTGTATGGTTATGGAATAGATTTTTTAATGACATTTAACAACAATGCCAATACCGGAGATACATTTCATTTGCTATCACCGGATAATGAAGATATTTATATGAAATGTTTTTTGGCTATGGAAGATGATGTTTTTGGTGTAATGGACAGCGTTAAAAAATTTAAATTTTATAAAGAAAGCGGCACAACACTACTCAATGATTTTACTATTGTGTTGAGCAAACATTATGGTTTATTGAGTTTTTTGGATTTTTATGATTTGGCCAATTTTGATGGATATGGGACACCGCGATATTATTCTTTGTTAGGACTAAAAACACCTTCAAATACTATTGGATATCAATATAAAGATTGGACGAATTTTTTCCCTTATTCAACAGGAGATATCAGAATTTGGCGGGCAGATTCATATAATCCGGACCCGTTTAATTACATCGCTTTTACGCAGTATTTTAAAGATTCCATTACAAGCGTAAATTATTATCCTGATAGTATTGTATATACCTATAATCGGACAAAAAAAGATACAGACGATGTATTAACTTATATTTTCGATATACATCATAATTTTAAAAAGGAAGACTTTACACAGTTTATTACTGCCTACCCTTCTAAACCGGTATTAAGTAATTGTAATGAGTTTAATCCCTGGTATAGCGAAGAATTTAAGGTATGGAATAATGCTGGAACCAGTTATATTTTAGATGGTGGTGATACCATCACTACTTACAGGTGGACATCAGGAGCAGGTTATGTTGACACCACAATATGCGAAGTTTTTGAAATTTATGATGTGGGAAATGGTATTACTTTAAACGACCAACATGGGGTGATTTTTATGAGTCAATCGATAAATGATTTTAGTTATACATGGGCACTTATTGGTGGTACATTAAATGGCGAACCATTTGGCGAAACCGATTTCGGGCATTTAACACTAACAGCTCAGGAAAAACAACCATTACATATTTATCCTAATCCGGTATCCGATAATATTTCTATTACAGGATTAACGCAACAAAATGAGCGGTATGTTATTTATACAATTACCGGAATTTGCGTGCAACAAGGTTTTCCGGAATCTGAAATAGATGTACGTAATTTACAAAGCGGGATGTACTTTATTCAAATTGGCAATTCAACCGCTTCGTTTATTAAACAGTAATTTATTGTTTTAATATGCTCAAGGTTGCTTCGCGATAATTTTTTCCGATAGGCACTTTTATTTTTCCCATTTCCACCATATTGCCATTTAATGCTTCCACTTTTGAAGTATTAATAATGTATGATTTATGAATGCGCAAAAATTGCTGAGCCGGTAATATCAATTCCAGATTTTTTAAAGTTTCGAGGGTGACAATTCTTTTTTCTTTGGTGTAGATACTCACATATTCGCGCAACCCTTCAATGTAAAGTATATCGGCATATGGTACCTTGATTTGTTTGTAATCGGATTTAACAAACATATAATCTAAAGCAGGTGCAGCAGTTGAAACAGGGGCACTTGTTATCTGGATATTGGATACACCAGCATTTCTCAGGTTTCGGTATTCCATTGCTTTATTGACAGCCTGCACAAATCTTTCAAACGGAATTGGTTTTAATAAATAGTCGGTAACATCAAGCTGATATCCTTCCAATGCATGTTCGGCATAGGCGGTGGTGAGAATTATTTCCGGTTTGTTTTTTAAAATTTTAATGAGTTCAATACCTGTTAAATCCGGCATTTGAATATCGAGAAACAAAATGTCAATTTGTTGTGTCTGTAATATTTGTAACGCAGACAATGCATTTTGGCATTTGCCAACAATAGTTAATTGCGGAATTTTATTTACATAATCTTCCAACAAGCGCAGGGCTAAATTTTCATCATCAACTAACAAACAGGAGTATTTCAATTGAGCTCGATTGTAAGGTGAACAACAAATTTATTATTTAAAGTTTGAACTTCGAGTATATGTTTATCCGGATACAACAAAATTAAACGCTTGCGAACATTCTCCAATCCAATGCCACCAACAGCATCTTTACGGGCCGCCTGGTCCGCGATATTGTTTTCGATACTAAAATGTAAGCTGTTAGATTCTATGTTTATTGTAGCCGTTAAAAACCCATCCTTATTGTCTAATACATCGCCATGTTTAAACGCATTTTCAAAAAACGGTATAAACAATAAAGGCGCAACACTAATTTTATCTGGATTGCCATTTACAACAAATGTTACACGATGTGTTACTTCGTTTTTAAGCTGCTGTAATTCCAGATAGTTGTGTATATATTCCAACTCCTTAGAAAGTGGCACCAGGTTTTCGTTGCTTTCATATAACATATAGCGCATGAGTGCACTTAATTTTAATATTTGTGGTGCAGCAGCTTTGCCTTCTAAATGTGTGAGTGCATAAACGTTATTTAAAGTATTAAATAAAAAATGGGGATTTACCTGCGCCTTTAAAAATTTTAATTCCGCTTCTAATTTTAATCTCGTTAAATCTGCCGCAATTGTTTTTTTCTCGTAATAGGCTTCCAATAATTTTAATGTTGTAGTAACGCCCAACATAATTACAGAACTCAGCACAATAGTACCATAATGTGCAACCGAATACAGGACAAGCGGATTATTCTCATTAAAACTAAATTGTTTATCTATTAATGCCCTGAGTGGTGAAGTAACTGTGATTAATAAGACAATAATGCCCGCATATTCAAAATATTTTTCTTTAAACAGCAGGCGGTCTACCAAAACATATAAATTAATATAAACAAGCGGCGCAAGCACTAAACAAGTGGCAAAATTGCGCAACAACGCCTGTTCAAAACCCAGGAAGCGGGCAAATATGAGTGTCATTAATAAAACAAACAATGCCCAAAACAAACAATGCCATAACCACTCATATTTTTTAAGCACATAACTCATGCTACAAACATAACCAATTCGGCAGGTTTGTATTATTTTTTTCTACCAACAATAGTTTTTTTTCAACCAACGGAAACAATTTACTACCAACATATCGAATTAACCTCTAATGGATGATTTATTGATGTTGGTGTAGTTGCTATGCTATTAGATTGAATTTATTTTCCGCGGGCAAATAAGCACAACATCTTTGCCTCATCAACAAACAAAAAAAATTATGAAAACGATGAAAATTCAATCACTCGCCTTAGTTGGCCTTATTTCATTATCAGTTGTTTCATGTAAACGCGCTGATGACCTTTTAGACATTGAAGCAGATCCAGGAAGTGCAAAAATGGTTGCAGAAACTACTAAAGCATACGATGATGCGCTTACAATGGCAGAAGAAGCTACTATTCAATATTTAGACGATTCAACATTTACGGAATATGCCATTGGAAATTGCGTGATAATTACTTTCGATGCAACGAATACACAAATCACTTTCGATTTAGGCACTTCCGGCTGTGTTGGTTTAGATGGTCGTGAACGCAAAGGAAAAATTATTGTCGATTATGATGGCGTGCCTCGCGAACCTGGCTCAAGTTTGCATATCACCCTCGACGATTATTCGGTAGATGGTTATGGCATTAGCGGAACATTAACGTATAATGCCATCAACTACAATGCCGATGGCAATCTGGAATTTTCATATATGGTTGAAAATGGTGTTTACACAGAACCTGACGGAGATGAAATAACACTTACCTGCAACCGCACTGTTACCTGGACAGCAGGAGCCGGAAGCGAAAATTTATATGATGATGTATTCGAAACTACAGGCAGCTTTGCCGGCAGCGTAGATGGTGAAGTATATAGCGGCACCACAACCTCACCGGTAGTGTTTAAATCTGCTTGTTGGGCCGATGGAATTTATTATCCGGTAAGTGGTGAATTGAACCTCGATTTTCCGGACAATATTAGCAGAGCCATTAATTACGGTGATGGAGCATGTGATAAAGATATCGTTATAACTATAGGTAAAAAAGATTACCCATATACACTCCCTTGATGATTGGTTTTAAGCTGACGGCGTGGGCAAATCGGATTGCCCCGCCATTTTTTTTAATCTAAAAATAATACTGTTTATGTTTTCGCAATGGGATATTCAACTCGTTTGGGTTTATTCATTTTTAATGTTGCTAACCCGATATTTTTTAATTGCCGGCGCTGCTTATTGGTGTATTTATTTTATATTTAATAAGCGACTATCAGTTAAAAAAATTCAACAACGTTTTGCGCCGAATAATAAAATAATAAATGAAATAATCGCATCTGTATTTTCATTTTTTATTTTCGCGGCTTTCATGACATTAATTGTTTATTTACAAGAGATTGGGTTCACCAAAATTTATACGGATTTTTCTCAGTATAGCTGGTGGTATGCGGTTTTGAGCTTTGTTGCACTTTTATTTATTCACGACACTTATTTTTATTGGATGCACAGGCTCATGCATTTGCCCATTTTATTTAAACATATACATCTGCACCACCATAAATCGGTAACACCAACGCCATGGACAGCATTTTCATTCCATCCGGTTGAAGCCATTCTTGAATTTGCTTTTATCATTCCTGTGGTGTTTATTTTACCCTTGCATCCGGTTGTGCTTGTGATATTTGCATTTACCATGACAGCCATGAATGTGTTGGGTCATATCGGTTATGAGTTATTCCCCAAAAATTTTCTACAACAACCTTTAGGAAAAATATTTAACACAACAACGCATCACGATATGCATCATCATTATACTAAATGTAATTATGGATTATATTTTAATTTTTGGGATTTAATTATGCGTACTAACCACAAAAAGTATCAGGAAACGTTTGAACAAACGGCGAGTAAAATTGCTCCGAAACAAACCGCAAACAAGCAGCAATTGCAACATCACTAATAACTGAAAGCTTTAATGGCTTTGGCCTTAACGGCGGTAAATCCTACTATAAGCAGTGTAACAGTGCCTCCAAAAACCACTGATGGAACTGTCCCCATTAAACGGGCAGCCAGGCCGCTTTCAAAAGCCCCCAACTCGTTACTGCTGCCAATAAACATAGTATTAACTGCTGCCACTCTTCCTCGCATTGAGTCAGGTGTTAATATTTGAATAATATTACTGCGAATTACCACACTCACACTGTCGAAAGCACCATTTAAAAATAACAGCACCAACGATAAATAAAAATTGGTAGACAATCCGAATAAAATAATAGTAAGACCAAATCCGGCAACGGCCCACAACAGGGTATGTCCAATTTTACCCGGAATTTTTTTCCATGAAATATAACTAATAGTAATAACGGCTCCCAACGATGGCATTGCTCTTAAAATGCCCAAACCTTGTGGGCCACATGCTAAAATATCTTCTGCAAAAACCGGAAGCAAAGCAACTGCACCGCCGAATAAAACGGAAAACATATCTAAACTTAATGCAGTTAAAATAATTTTATTTTGGAATACAAAACGAATACCTTCTTTTAATCTGTCTAAAATTGGTTCTGTATTATTTTTTTGCACTGCCGGTTTCGAAGCTACCTGGGTAAATAAAATAATTCCGGTAATAATACAAATTACCACAATTGACATTGAAATGGTCATACCAAATCCTGCATAAATAAAACCGCCTAATGCAGGTCCGATAATTGCGCTCATTTGCCAGATAGTAGTATTCATGGTACTGGCTTTTATGAGTTGCTGATTTTGAATTTTTTGCGATTCGCCATCCATTAATTCTTCCTCATCAATACTATCGAGCGCTTGTATTTTATTGGTATTATTTTGAGTGAATGTTTTTTGTGGAAGTACAATTTGCGGAATAATAGAAGTTGTTGTTGGACCGTAAAAACCTCTTGCAAGTCCGGTTGTAAAAATGAACACATACATCAATAAAACAGTTGTGGCATCGGTATTTATCTGCCGCATGTAATCGGATGTAAACAGGGTGAGCCCGATTGATGAAATCAACATACCAAACAATGCGGCAATTAATAAATTCCGCTTATTGCTGATATCGGCCAAATGGCCTGCATAAAGCGCAATACCAATAGCAGGAATGGCTTCTGCCAAACCAATTAAACCCAAAGAAAGGGGGTCTTTTGTGATGGAATAAATTTCCCATCCTGCAACAACATATTGTATTAAAAATGCGAACGTGATAAAAACCCGCATACTTAGAAAGTAGCGGAATTCCATAATGCGTAAAGGTGATTGGTTGCTCACAAATAATTCCTGCACAAAATTAACGCGCTAAACATTAACACTGTAATTTTGGATATAATAATTGCATTCCTAAAAGTTATAGTATGGATATAGACCCTAAAAAACTTCGGTTTGTCAACAATTTAGCGCTACTGACCCTCGGCATTTTGATGATATTAGGCGCGGGGCTCATTTGGGGCGCTTTTACAGAGGCATCACAAATAGGCAATAACGAACAGCCTGCTTCACAAGAAATTGATAGTGGTTCAATAAAACCGGTGTATACCGGAAAAGGGAAGGAGTTATTCCAAGCCAACTGTCAAAAATGCCATTTATTGGATAAAAAAATGACCGGACCCGGATTAGCGAATGTAAGAAACCGTTGGAATGATACAAGTGATTTGTACAGCTGGATTAAAAATTCACAAGCCTTTTTACAAACAGGCGATAAATATGCTATCGATTTATCCAGAAATTATGATAATGCAGTAATGCCCGCATTTCCTAATTTAACAGATGATGATATTTATGAAATATTAAATTACCTTGATTATTAATAGTCGGTTTTTATTTCAGCTTCTCATTTTCCTGATGCCGAGTTGAATCGCGTTGAGTTTTTTTATCGAGATTTTTTTCAAGAGCTTCGGTAAGATTAACACCGGTTTGATTGGCGATACATATTAATACAAATAATACATCAGCAAGTTCGTCGCTGAGTTGTTTGTCTTTATCGCTTTCTTTAAACGATTGTTCACCATATTTTCTGGCAATAATTCTGGCCACTTCACCCACTTCTTCGGTGAGCATTGCCATGTTGGTAAGTTCATTAAAATAACGAACACCGGTAGTGTTTATCCAGCGGTCTATCGTGTCTTGCGCCTCCTGAATTGTCATAGTACAAATGTATGCATTAACTACAGGAACAAAATATTTATTTCCCGCTAATCATTAATATTTTAGCCACATAAGTTTGTGAACCATCTTCATTTGAGCTGTAAACTAAATACACACCTGTCGCAGCGCGGCTGCCTTCGTAACCTTTACCATCCCAAACAGCTTGTCCGCCCAATGCAGTTGTTTTATAAATAACACGGCCTGCCATGTCTGTAATATTTACATCAGCATCCGGAGTTAATCCATTGATGGCAATGGTGCCATTGTAATTTTCTCGAACAGGATTAGGAAATACAGATACATCATTAATTTCTGCTACACCTTCTGTTGCGGTTGAGCGATAAGCAATAATACCTTTATCGGTGCCAAAATATACATCGCCGGTAACGGGATCTATTTCGATATTTAATACTGTATTTGAAATAAGCGGAGAATTGTCGGCATTAAAATATAGTAATTGTTCAGTGCCATCTGCACTAATTAAAAATGCGCCGCTATTTGTGCCAACCCATTTTCTGTTTGCGCCATCAACGGCAATGGTATTTACAATATCGTTGCGCAATAATTGTTCGTAATAGCCACCGAGATTAACCAAAGGTTGTGTGGCATCTCCGGCTGCTGTTCCGGTAAAAATTTCAGATGGGTTATAAAATATGGTTATGCCTTCACTGGTGCCTACCCAAATTTCATTTTGTTTGTCAACGGCAATGGCATTAATATAATTCACATGTAAATTACCATTTCCGGAACCGGCGCCGAGTACTTTCACTAAATCATCACTTTCATCATCAATAGTGCCATTATCATTAAAAACTAAAATACCATTTCCGCGTGGTAATTGAATCCATTTAGTCTGAAAATCATCAATCGCAATTGCTCCTACCTGATTACCAATGTCAGCAGGCATTTCAGGATTAAACGATTTCCATGTACCATCTGCTTTTTTTACTACAATACAATCGGTAGCCGCATAATTCGACATCCATAAATTATTGGCATCATCTAATGCTAATCCGCCAATACGATAAGAATTAGTATCTCCCGCAACCATTTGTAAATAACCCTGTTTGTATAATACCATTTCGTTAGTATTGCGTCTGAATTCTATCAACCCGCCACCATACGAACCAAAATATACAATGTTATTGGTTATATCAACATCCACTGAAAGTAAATCAAAAACACTATCGAACAAACCATTTGAAAATTCATTAAAAGCCTGCCAACTGCCATAACTGTATAGAAAAAATCCATCGCGGTTGTAGGCATAATTCCACGATGCATTTATTTCACCGGGAGCAACAAATAATTCGTTGTTGATACTTTTCATATCAAAAACTTTATCGCTAAAAGGACCATTTGGCAAATACGAACTGTATGTACCGTTGTTATATTTAATTAATCCGCGAAATGCATCTGCAATCCAAATATTACCTTCATCATCTAAATCGCTTTGGCCCAAATAATTAAATTCGGTGTCGTTGACAATTTCAGTTAATGTTCCGTCACTATCTACCTTTATTACGCGACAAGAATCAGCCGGTGAATTTGTTCCAAATACCTGAGTGATTAATAAATTATTATTTACAGTGCGCACATCATTTGTTTGCCAAATGGTATCGTAAAAATAATTTTCCCATGCACCTTCATTGTATTGATATAATGTATCGGCAACTTGTGCAAATAGCATATTATTATAAACGGTAACAAAACTCACAGCGCCTTCGGGCAAATTGTTGGTTCCGCTTGTTTTATTCCATTTTGAAAAATCCTGTAAGTTAGATTCTGATAATGCCCCTTGATACAACCCATTTTCAGTAGCAGCAAAAAAAGAATCGGCATACACGGTGCATTGATTTACCTGAATGGTTGCCTCAGCGGTATCCGTAAAAAAGAATGTTGCCGGACTCTCACGAGCTTCAATATCAAATAATACCAATCCAAAACCACAACTTAAAATAACGGTGTCCCCATAAAATGAGGCGCTATAAATATTTTTATCGCCGCTTATATTGCTGGATTGAATAAACGGGTAGTTATAAATTTCATTATCGAACAGGAAGTCGAGGTTGCTATTGGTATATGCAATTACCAATGTTTTGTTTGATTTGTTATAGTTAATGCCTTTAATACCGATATCTGAAAAACCGGCAGCCGTACTCAGTTTAGTATAAGAATTGTCGGTTTTGTCGTAACTAAACACTGAACGGGTATTAGCCGCATACACTTTATCGCCGGCATCTGCAACCATAACCGTTCCGCTATAAGGCAGGTGTGAGGTCCATTGGCCAATGGCAACATTTTGGCTTTTGAGTATACAAAGGCAGAACAGGCCGGTTAAAAACAAGGTAAAACGCTTCATCATCGCAGAGCAAATTTCCGAAATAGAACCATATAACGCATAAAACAGCTAAATATTTCAGCAAATCCTTCATCAATACAGTAAACAGCGGCTGTTAATTTAGTATCTTTGCCATCCTTTTTAAATATGGTTTGGAGGGCACTAGGTAGGATAATTTTAAGGAATCGCTGGGCGTTTTTGGCGGCATGGGTGGTTATAACTGCCTTCATGACCTATGAAACTACCCGTGTAAAGCTTAGTTATGAGTTTTACAAAACAGTGCCTGAGGACAATGCTGCTTATCAGGACTACGAAGATTTTAAGGCAATTTTTGGAGAAGAAGGTAATGTCCTGTTTTTAGGCATTCAAAGTGAGCGTTTTTTTGAACTGGATTACTTTAACGACTGGTGTGCACTCGAAAAATCGATAAAAGAAATCGAGGATGTGGAAAGCACTCTTTCCGTGCCCAGCACCTATAACTTAGTTAAAAACATTTCGGAGCGCAGGTTCGACATTCAGCCCTTGGTAGTTGAACAGCCTAAAACCCAGGCAGAGCTTGATTCTATCAAAAACGACTTTTTACGACTTCCCTTCTATAAAGACCGAATTTATAGCCCCGACTCCAATACTTATGTGATGCTGATTGCCATCGACCGCGAAGTATTGAACTCGCCAAGAAGGATTTCGTTAATCAATGAATTAAAAGAGAAAACAGAAGCATTTGGTGCTGAGCATCAAACAGATATAAAGTATTCCGGACTTCCATACATCAGGTATTACCAACTTTCAACTATCACTCGTGAGGTTAAGTTATTCCTCATTTTAGCGGTAATAATTACCATTATCGTGTTGTATATCCTGTTCCGAAGCTGGGACGCTGTAGTGTTTCCATTGCTAATTATTGGTTCGGGAGTGGTTATTTCCACCGGGTTTATGGCCTTGCTGGGGTATGAATTCACGGTATTAACCAGTTTAGTGCCGAGTTTACTCATTGTAATGGGTATTCCGAATTGCGTGTATTTGTTAAATAAATACCATCACGAAGTTCGCCGAAACGGCAATAAAATAAAATCGCTGAGCCTTACTGTCGAAAAACTCGGATTTGCCACTTTTATTACCAATATGACCAAAGCGGTTGGGTTTGTGGTATTTTGTTTTACCAATGTGCGCATATTAGAAGAATTCGGACTTATTGCCACAATTGGCGTATTGGCAACCTTTATTATTTCCTTGGTAGGTATTCCGGTGGTGTATAGTTTTTTACCTCGACCTAAAGCAAAACAAACAGAATATCTTGAAAGCAAACAGCTGAAATTTATTTTAGGTAAACTTGAACTTTGGACAAGCAATCACCGCCGTCAGATTTTTATTTCTGCTATCATCATTATTATTATTTCAACTTTTGGTGCCTCGCGATTAAAGTCAAAAGGATATATACTTGATGAGGTAAAAGAAACTACGGAAGTGTATCAGGACATGAAATTTTTTGAACGCGTATTTCATGGTGTGATGCCTTTCGAAGTAATGGTAACAAAAAAACAAGTGGTAACATTTGTTCAGGATACTATTATTAACGAACATATTTCAGTTGTTGATACAGATACTATCATTAATTACGATACACTCATTGTAAAACGGCCCGATACATCCGGCACCAGTGTAATGGGTATGAACACCCTGCAAAAAATTGCACAGCTGCAGGATACTTTAGCAACATATCCACAACTTTCTACTTCGTTATCTATTCTTGACGGATTAAAATTTGCTCGTCAGGCATATTATAATGGCAGTCAGCGATATTATTCATTACCCAATTTTAATAACCTGACCACCAACGATTTAAAAGTAAAAGACTATCTCGAAAACTCAGGCCAGAAGGGCGTTTTGGAGAATAGATTTGTTGATTCAAAAGGTGAAATTGCGCGTATCAGCGTTCAGGTAGCCGATATCGGAAGCGATAGTATGCCTAAATTAATGGCAGATATTCAACCTAAAATAGATGCTATTTTCGACAAAGAAAATTATGATGTTCGGGTAACAGGAACCAGTATTGTTGCATTGTCCGGTTATCAATATTTAATTGACGGATTGTTTGAAAGTTTATTAATTGCATTAATTGTTATTTCGCTGATATTGTTATATCAATTCCGCAGTTTGCGTATGCTGGCAATTTCATTTTTACCGAATTTAATTCCGTTATTTATTACCGGTGCCATTATGGGCTTTTTAAATATTGCGATTAAACCTTCTACGGTTTTAATATTTAGTATAGCTTATGGTATGTGTGTAGACTTTACCTGTTATTTTGTTGCAAAATATAAACACGATTTAATTCGCAATAGTTTTAATATTCCAAAAACAGTAATGAGTAGTTTGCAGGAAGCCGGGGTTAGTATGATTTATACCTCATTAATTTTATTCTGCGGATTTTTCATATTTGTGTTCAGCAAATTTGGTGGCACTGTAAATATGGGATTACTCACTTCAATTACTTTATTGGTTGCCCTGTTTAACAATTTATTATTGTTGCCTGCACTCATTCTACTATTTGAAAAAGGGTTAAATAAATCGAACAGTAAGTTGCGAGCCCGTGCTGCTGAAAAAGCAAACAGGCCATTTACCGACTTAATCAATAACGACACCAAGGATATCAAATAACCTGCCTAGTTTGTTATTCAGGCTTCTTAGAAGGTTCACCGGATTCATCGTTTTTACCCTTTAATATTGCCTAATACATGGCAAATTACCCGAATTTGTATTCGCGCCTACCTAAAACCTGCGCAAAATCTACTCTTTTGCCTCGAAACAATTAATTTTGCACGCTTAATCATCAAAGGTTAATAGTTGATGATTTTTACTATATGTCTACAAAAAAGTATCAAGAATTTAAGCAGTTGAACCTTCCGGAGTTTGAGAAGGGGGTGTTGGAGTATTGGAAGCAAAACGATGTGTTCAAAAAAAGTGTGTCTGAACGCAACGAAAACAATCCCTTTGTATTTTATGAAGGTCCGCCAAGCGCTAACGGCACACCGGGTATTCACCATGTGTTGTCGCGTGCATTGAAGGATTTATTCTGCCGTTATAAAACCATGCAGGGATTCCGTGTTGAGCGCAAAAGCGGATGGGATACACATGGTTTACCTGTTGAACTCAGCGTAGAAAAATTATTGGGTATTACCAAAGAGGACATCGGCAAAAAAATTACGGTTGAGGAATATAACGAGCGTTGTAAGTTGCAGGTAATGCAATTTAAAAATCAATGGGAAGAGCTTACCGATATTATGGGATATTGGGTAGATATGGAAAACCCATATATTACCTACGACAAAAATTTTATTGAATCGTTGTGGTATATTTTGAAAACACTTTACGATAAAAATTTATTGTATAAAGGGTATACCATTCAACCCTATTCTCCGGCAGCAGGAACCGGATTAAGTTCGCATGAATTAAATCAGCCGGGAACGTATAAGCCATTAAAAGATACTACAATTGTTGCGCAGTTTAAAGTGATTAAAGATAATCACGCAGCGCATCCGAAATTATTTGCAGGACATGATGAAGTATTTTTTCTGGCCTGGACAACTACACCATGGACATTACCAAGCAATTGTGCATTAGCAGTTGGAAAAGATATAACGTACCAGCAAATTGAAACGTATAATCAATATACAGGTAAACATATTTCGGTTGTTTTGGCACAGGACAGAGTGGCTGCTTATTTTAAAGAAGAAAATAAAACACACACACTTGACCCTGAAAATAAATCAAGCTGGAAAATTGTTTCTGAATTTAAAGGAAAAGATTTAGCAGGTATTCAGTACGAACAATTATTACCTTATCAGCAACCAACAACAGGGGATGCATTTAAAGTAATTGTTGGGGATTTTGTTACTACTGAAGATGGAACAGGAATAGTTCACATTGCACCAAGTTTTGGAGCAGATGACTTCCGCGTAGCGAAACAAAATAATATTGGCACATTAACATTAGTTGATAAAGAAGGAAAATTTGTTGACGGCGTTGGTCCGTTCAGTGGTTTGTTTGTAAAAAATTATAAGGATGATGAAAAATGGGAAAATCCTGATGTATTAATTGCTATCCATTTAAAAGAAACAAACCGCGCATTTAAAGTAGAAAAATACGAACACAATTATCCGCATTGCTGGAGAACCGATAAGCCGATTATTTATTATCCGCTTGACAGTTGGTTTATAAGAACTACTGCAGCAAAGGAACGATTAATTGAATTAAACAAAACCATTAACTGGAAGCCACAAAGCACTGGCGAAGGGCGTTTTGGGCAGTGGTTAGAAAATTTAGTAGACTGGAATTTATCGCGTTCACGGTATTGGGGAACACCATTACCTATTTGGCGAACTGAAGACGGGGCTGAAGAAATTTGTATTGGTTCATTTGAACAATTACAGGAAGAAATTAATAAAGCAAAAGATTTAAATCCGCATTTACCTGCAGATTTTGATGCACGAAAAGTTTTAGATCCGCACAGGCCATATGTTGATGCAATTATTTTGCGCAGTGCCTCAGGCAAACCAATGCAACGCGAAAGCGATTTAATTGATGTGTGGTTTGATTCGGGTGCAATGCCATTTGCACAATTACATTTTCCGTTTGAAAATAAAGAAGTTTTTGCAAAAAATTTCCCTGCCGATTTAATTGCCGAAGGTGTTGACCAAACACGTGGTTGGTTTTTTACATTACATGTTATTGCCACATTAATGAACGATAGCGTTGCTTATAAAAATGTAATCAGCAACGGATTAGTTTTGGATAAAAACGGCAATAAAATGTCGAAACGTTTGGGCAATGGTGTTGATCCATTTACCACCATTTATAAATATGGAGCAGATGCCACTCGTTGGTACATGATTACCAATGCTCAACCATGGGATAATTTAAAATTTGATAACGAAGGCATTGTAGAAGTACAACGTAAATTTTTTGGAACGTTATATAATACCTATTCATTTTTTGCTTTATATGCGAATATTGATGGATTTGATTTTTCGCAGGAAGAAATTCCTATGCAACAACGCGCTGAATTAGACCGTTGGATTATTTCGTTATTAAATTCATTAATTAAAGAATGCGAAAG